>NZ_CFHTCS010000170.1:0-9261 GCF_984369615.1 Martelella sp.
GGCCGGAAATGCGAATCAGTAGGTGCTAAGAACTTATCGGCTTCCGGACGCTTGTCGTTTGGGGGCCTTTTCTTTTGTCTGTTTCTCTCCTTTTGCTGTTTCAGTGACTGGCCGCCGGGCGTCGCTTTCCTAGTCTTTGCGATTCGCGCCGGTGGTTGATGAAAAATATTCCTCCGCAAGCGCGTCCATGCGCTCTGCAAGCCATTCGGCGAAGCCGGCTTCCTGCCCGACGATCGAAATCGTCGTGCCGCCTCCCCCGGTCGCAATGCGGCCAACGGTCCTTCCGTTCGCGACCAATTCGCGTACGGATTTTTCAGGACGCTTGTCCTCGCCACCCCGCGCGGCCTTCACGGCAAGATCAATGCGACGCGCGGCGTCGGCGGACTTGAATGCATTGGTTTCAAGAATTGGGCGAATGCGCGCTGCCGCTTCCTCTCCGTCTTTCAAACAGGCTTCCGCAAGCGTCATCCATTTCGGCCGGCCGACGCCCTTGGCCCGGCCGATTGCGAAAATGATATCGTTCGGGACCGCGTTGGCCACTTTCAGCATCAGCGAAATCGGCGTCTTGGAAAGGCCGAGCACAGGCTCGATCGCCACGCTCGAAAACCCGGCCGCGCGCAATTGCGCCGCCCAGAGCGCCTGTTCAATCCAGGTGAGGTTCTCGCGCACGCCGTTTTCCAGCGACTGCTCGACCAGGAGTTCGCGGTCGTCCAGCGGGCGGACGAAGGCCCGGATCGTCACCTCGGACGGCGTCTTGCTTTCAGCGGCAAGCAGGCGAATGGCGGCAAGGCGGCGGTGGCCATAGGCAAGCTGGTAGCGCCCCTCCTCTTTCGGATGGGGGCGGACCAGAACGGGCATTTTCTGCCCTTCCGCCCGGATCGAGGCGGCAAGGCTTTCGATCTCCTCGCCGACCTCGCTATCGCTTTCGAAACGATCCTGATAGGGCGATGCGTCGATCTTTGACGGATCCAGCACGATGCTACTCGATTCCGACAACGTGTTGAGCGCCTTGCCGACATTGCTGACCACGGACGAGCCGCGCCTGGACCGCGAAAGCGGCGAAACGGGCGGCGACTGCGGGTTGTTTTCCGCGTCATTGGCCTCGGCCATCATTTTCAGAATGTTCTTTTTCATGGCGCCCTGCCCCATACGTTCTGCAGAAGGGCGAGAATCTCGCCATTCACATTGTCGGCGCTTTCGATCGCGCGTTTCAGCGCCTCGCGCCCGACTTCGCCGCTTTCCAGCTCGTAGAGCGACTTCTTGGCGACGCCGGCGCCGGCGATCGCCGTCGATTCGATCGCCTCGTAAACCAGGACATCATCCTCGAAGAGCCGACGCATCACGCCCGACATGTACTTCTGCGGGCCATCATTGGGATTGACCCGGGTCATCAGGAACTTCAGGAAATCATGGTCGAAACGGGCGCCGAACTGGGCAAGCGTATCCGCAAGATCCGAAATCATGATCAGGAACTGGTTGCACGACGCGACGTCAAGCATCGCCGGATGAACCGTGACGATCAGGCCGGTCGCCGCATAAAGCGCGGCAAGCGTCGCATAGCCGAGCGATGGCGGCGTATCAAGCACGACGAAATCATAGTCGTTCTCGACCGAGGCAATCGCATTCTTCAGACGTTCGAAGAACAGGCCGAGTTCATCACGTTCGCGCTGGGCGAGATAGGCCGGCGTATCGAACTCGAAATCCATCAGTTCCAGATTGCCCGGGATGAGATCGATGCCGGGAAAATAGCTCTCGCGGATGACATCGGCGAGCGACCGGCGCTCATTGTCATAGCGCAGCGCCGCATAGACGGTTTCGTTCTCGCCGACATCGAATTCCGGCTGAAGCCCGAAGATCGAGGTCATCGATGCCTGCGGATCGAGGTCGATGCAGAGCACACGGTAACCCTGCAGCGCCAGATAATGTGACAGGTGGATTGAGGTCGTGGTCTTGGAACTGCCGCCCTTGAAATTCGCGGTGGCGACGACCTGCAGCTTTTCCCCATCCCTGCGGCGCGGCCATAGCCTCAGCGCATCGTCCGGACGGCGGTCTGCCAGAAACTGACGGAGTTCGAGGAGCTGCCCGACCTCGTAGATGCGCCGGTTATTATCCGCACGCGAAGGCTGCGGGCCCTTGCCATCGATGGTCATTGCCCTCAAGGTGCTTTCGGGCACATTGAGCAGCTTGACGAGATCGAGGGTCGAGAAGGTGCGCGTGAACTGCTTGCGCGCTTCCGGCGGATAGATGCGGTGACGCATCGCCTGCAGTTCGGCGGACAGCCGATCCGTATAATCCTCGATCTTTGCCGCTGTGTCGCCGATCGCGTTATATGCGGCCGTTTCGCTCATCTGACGGTTTCCTATCCGAATTCATCTTATTTGCGTCAACGCTGCATGACTCGCACCGATTCTGCAAGGGGTTTTTCGTTAATGAATGGTTAACGGGAACACGCAGCCCCCCATGCACCAAAGGTCCGGCAGAGGCGGACCGAAGCCTTCGCCGAATTGAGGCGACCCCTGCGTGACCAAGGCGACTGGCTTTCGGGGCTATCGGGCGCGAGACACCATAAGTGCCGGAAGCCGGAAACGGGCGCCCCCGCGCTGACAACCGATGCGCCCTAGCATAAATGATCGCAGAGAAAGTTTCCAATTGAAAACATCTGGGGACGCCGACGCCTGCCGGTTGCCCCTGTTTATGACGGAACGAAAGAGCGCCGCAAATGGCGTTAGCTCGGGCCGGGCATGTTTCTCGGTCCTATGCTTCGAGAACTTCATCCCTGCTGCAGCGGACCAGCGAACGCCTTGTTGCTCCGCCGGCGATCGCCTCCCCGGACTGGAATGCGTCACCTGCGCCTCATATGGCGCAACGTGACGTCGAAGCGATGCGGCTTTGATGGCCGCGCGTCCTAGACGAACCCGTGGCGCGTGAGGCTCTCGTGGGTCTTGGGCCAGCGGCCAAAGCTGCGCGCTGCAGCGAAGCCGCAAAGGTGTTGCCGGGTCTCTTCGCGGTTCACATGGCAGAAGCGCTTGACTGTGGCGGCCTTGACGGCGTGGCGCTCAATCTGCCCATTGATCCGCGGATTCCCGGTCTTGGTCGTGCGCAGCCGGATATCGCCGGCGACGCGGGAATGTCCGAAGGCATGCGCTTTGAAGATCTGGCCTTGGGCGCTCGCCTCCTTATTTGAGCGGGACGGGCGATCCGCCGGCTGCGACATCGAAAAGGAACGAGCCGATCGGCTATAGAGGCACGAGAGCCGTCCCGGGACCGAGGTTGCGAATCCGACGAAGGCGTCGACGCTATAGGCAGCGCCATGGCCAGGGCCACGTGCCAGATGATGCCCCACAGACTTCGATATCTAGGGCCCTCGCGCGGCCTGCCCTATGCATTTATTGCCGCCCCAGAGGGAGGTCGATCGATGTTCGCAGTTCAGAGCAAGGTCATTTCGGATCCAGACCCACCGAAATAGAGCCATGGCGTGCGCGATAGCCCTCGGCAATGCAGGCTTCGCGACGTCCAACCGTTCAGTCGGCACGCACGGCTTGGATCTGAGCGTCGGAACACGCCCTTCATCCGACCGTCGCCCGGCAGCCGCCCTGGCTCCCGAGATTCATTGCGGGGACGCTGAAAGTCCATCAGAAAGCCGCGGCCGGTCCCTACAGTCGCCTCGCACCCCAGGTCTTCCCTATTCGCCGTTCACGACCTTCCCGCCCTCGTCTGCCGTTGGGTTACCCTCATGCGGAGGTTCTTCGGGACAAGGCGATGGCGGGAGCCGTGAAACTGACATGTCGGCAATGCAGCCACCCTCCGCTGCTCTTTTTCCGTCCACGCGAGCAAACCGTCCTCGAGCTTGCTGCCTTCCTTTTCATGGCGAGAGAGAGTTGACGCGGCGAGATGCGGCAGGGATGTTTTCAATTGAAAACTCTCCGCGCCGGCATCGAGGGAGGATGTCCCGGGCAGGGGAGCATCCGAAAGCCTATATGGCATAGCCTCGCCGTCATGCAGAGAACCGCGATGGATCACAGGCAACAATGATCGGTGAGAAGCACTGCCGATTTAATATGATGTGGCGCGCCTCGGTCAGGGACGATCATTGCATGCCTCCGGGCAACGGGAATAAGGGGCAGGCGGCCGATATCACAAAGCTAAAACTGAAGCTCTTTTACAGGACTGGTTCCAACATCATCTCATCGTCGGGACTTTCAGGCAGAGTGATTATCGCCGGAGACTCACCCGCAGCCCCTTGTGCAACTCGAAGCACGCCGTGTGGATATGAAATTCATCCAGAAAATCCCCCTTGTTTTTTTGGGGGGGCTGAATAGTACCGATATTCCGGTACAGGCGGGCACCGATCGTCAGGGTTCACTCCCCTTGATAAAGAGCGATTAGCCTTACGCCGAGAACCGCACGCCCTCCATGATCGAAATAGTTGAAAGAGTTGCAGCTCTCCAAAACAGACTGGAAATTTCCGGATGAACGTTGCTTTTCACCGAACACCTGAAATATTTCAAATTTTGGAGGCCCAGAATAAGACCCCGCTTAACGATGCCGTCCTGGCGAAGGCCTCGCGCTCGAAGCCACCTGGTTTCTTACGATTTCTTATACTCTTATAACGGGTATTTATTTTATATTACAATTTATAGATGGCTTTTCAGATTCCGCCGGGTTAATGAATGCAGGAGAAGACCGTGCGGCCGGCGATGGCCGGCGAGGTGCCACCGGCTTCAGCGCGATGGATGAGCATTCGCGATTTCTCAGCCACATGGCCCAATCAGGTTGACCGGACCGCGCTTGCGGGAGACACCCGACGGTGAGGGCAGGGGGAGATCTCCATAATCAGCGGCGCGCCCACGCACAGATCGTGCGATCTCGCGCGGGCGAAACGAGTGGTTAAGGTTTTTTTCCTATCACATTGGCCGTGTGACAGCTCTCAGATTGGTCTTCATCAGCATGCCTATTTCGCGTTATCCCAGCCTGCAATCGAAACACGCAGATTTGACAAAAACGGACAACGCCGAGGCACAAGCCGACCAGACCGGCGAGGCCGCGCGACGCAATCCGGAAGCCGCCATTCTCGACCCGGAGCGCCTTCCGACCTGGCAGCGTCCCTTCGTGCTGGGTCCGAATGTTCGCTTCACACGCACCCCGCACAAGAAACATCCCGAGCCGGCGATGCCGGCCGCCACAGAAACGGAAGAGGCGGTTTTCGGACCGCATCTCCCTTCGCCGGCGACCGTGCTTCAGGAGCGGATCGCCGAAGAACTGACTGCGGCGCGCGTCGCCCCATCCGGCAAACAGGCCTTGAACGCGAAGGATGAACAAGTGCTGACCGAAGAGGAACCCGTCGATACCACAGAAGCCGTGGAAGACTGGGTCCCTTCGATCCCCTGGTATCTTTCGGGGGACGCCGATATCGATACGGCTCTATCCGACGAGACCGACCATGCAAGCGCCGCCGATGATGCGGCGCCCGAAGCGTTGAGCGCGACAGCGCGCGCGCAACGCGATTGCTTCTCCTATCTCCCGGACGGGCTGGCGTTCGAGATGATGGCGCTTGGCGGTATGGAAGCCCGCCCGGCGGAAGGGCGGACACAGGCGGAACCACCTGTCGAGGCGGAGCCGCGTCAAGAAAGCGCGAACGCCGAACCCGCCGACCGTAACGCCGAAGCGGCGCAGGCCGACCTGGCGAACCCGGCATGGACGGCGACCTCGGATGCCGTGGAAACCATCCTCGACGAGCAGGAAGAAAGCATCGGGGAGGGGCCATCGCCGGTCTCGCTCTACCGGCAGGTTCTCCTGTACAGCCCGACGCGGTCTGGCGAAAAGGCAGCGTCGGATGAACCGTCAATGCCGTCGGACCTCGAGGAAGACGCTCCGGACGTTTCATCCGCCGATGCGC
This sequence comes from Martelella sp., assembly GCF_984369615.1. Taxonomy (NCBI): domain Bacteria; kingdom Pseudomonadati; phylum Pseudomonadota; class Alphaproteobacteria; order Hyphomicrobiales; family Aurantimonadaceae; genus Martelella; species Martelella sp. The sequence continues at coordinate 5,897 of NZ_CFHTCS010000170.1, forward strand.
TCGCGCATGGGCCGACGGAAAGCATCGCCGCATATGTCGAAGAGGACGATTTCGACGCCGAACCGGAACGGAAAGAGCGTGCCGGCGGTCCCCTCAATGTTCTGGCACGGCATGAAGTCACTGACTTCGTCTTCCCTTCGATCGAATTGCTGCAAACACCGCGCGCGGACGAGGCCAACGAGTTCAGCCAGGAGGCGCTGGAGCAGAGCGCGGGCCTGCTGGAGAGCATCCTGGAGGATTTCGGCGTCAAGGGCGAGATCATCGATGTCCGTCCGGGTCCCGTGGTCACGATGTACGAATTCGAGCCCGCGCCGGGCGTCAAATCCTCGCGGGTGATCAACCTGTCGGATGACATCGCCCGATCGATGTCCGCGCTTTCGGCGCGCGTCGCGGTCATTCCCGGCCGCAATGTGATCGGCATCGAGCTTCCGAATGAAGAACGCGAGACCGTCTATCTGAGGGAGCTCTTCGAAAGCCGCCTCTACATGACAACGGATTTCCGCCTGCCGCTGTGCCTCGGCAAGAATATCGGCGGCGAACCGGTGGTCGCCGAACTCGCAAAGATGCCGCATCTTCTCGTCGCCGGAACAACGGGATCGGGAAAGTCGGTGGCGATCAACACCATGATCCTGTCGCTGCTCTACCATCTCCGTCCCGAAGAATGCCGGCTGATCATGGTCGACCCGAAAATGCTGGAACTCTCGGTCTATGACGGCATTCCGCATCTTCTGACGCCGGTGGTGACCGACCCGAAGAAGGCGGTTCTGGCGCTGAAATGGGCGGTGCGCGAGATGGAAGATCGGTACCGCAAGATGTCGCGGCTCGGCGTTCGCAATATCGACGGCTTCAACAAGCGCGTAGCGGAAGCGCGCGCGTCGGGTGAGACCATCATGGTATCGGTGCCCACCGGCTTCGACCGCACCACCGGCGATCAGATCTTCGAGGACCAGGAACTCGATCTTTCGGCGCTGCCCTACATCGTCGTCATCGTCGACGAGATGGCGGACCTGATGATGGTCGCCGGCAAGGAGATCGAGGGCACGATCCAGCGTCTGGCGCAGATGGCGCGCGCGGCCGGCATTCACCTGATCATGGCAACGCAGCGTCCTTCGGTCGACGTCATCACCGGCACGATCAAGGCCAATTTCCCGACCCGCATTTCCTTCCAGGTCACGTCCAAGATCGACAGCCGCACGATTCTCGGCGAGCAGGGCGCGGAATACCTGCTGGGGCAGGGGGACATGCTGCACATGAAGGGCGGCGGGCGGATTGCCCGCGTTCACGGCCCCTTCGTCTCCGACTACGAGGTCGAAAAGGTCGTCGACCACCTGAAGACGCAAGGGTCTCCCACCTATCTCGGCAGCGTTGTCGTCGATGAGGAGGAGGAAGATAGCGAAGAAGATGGCGCCGTTTTCGATGCGACCGAAATGGCGACCGACGGCGACGATGCCGACGAACTTTTCGCCAAGGCCGTCAAGATTGTCCAGCGCGACAAGAAGTGTTCGACATCCTATATCCAGCGTCGCCTGTCGATCGGCTACAACCGTGCCGCCTCGCTGGTCGAGCGCATGGAGCGGGAAGGGCTTGTCGGCCCCGCCAACCATGTCGGCAAGCGTGAGATCCTCGATGGCGGTACAGCCGGCTGATCCGGCTTCCGGGTCGATCGAAAGAGACTTTGCGATATCGCTCGCCATCAGAAAAATCCCGATCGGGAAGATATAGCCTTTTTGTGCCGCGGCTTCCCTCTCGGTAAGTTTGTCTTTGATGTTCATGAAACTTCCTGTACGGTAAGCCGAGGCGGCAGGAAGCCGTACCGGAAAGTTTGGCGACGCGCCGCTTCCTCCTTCCACGCATGCTCGCCGATCGCGATTGAGGCGAGCCGGCTTTATACAGCAGCGGGAGATGACATGATCAGGTCGGCACGGGATTTCGGCACGCTCGTCAGGGCTAGACGGAAAGCATGCGGCTGGACGCAAACCGAGCTTGCGCGTCGCGCCGGCACTGGCGAGCGGTTCATCGTGGAACTGGAGGCCGGCAAGCCGAACTGCCAGCTCGAAAAGGCGCTGATCGTCGCCCGCACGGTCGGCCTTGAGCTGGGCGACTTGAAGGACCGCTCTCAGCCGGGGGAAGAAACGGAACTCGGCTTCCTGCCGACCTTCGGTGACCGGCGATGACGTTATTCTTCTACGAACATCTGCCGGTAGGACGGCTGATCACGGAAAACGGATGGCGTTTTGAATATGACCCGTCCTGGGAAAGCCTCCGGGCAGCCTTCCCGATCTCGCTGACCATGCCGCTCGGATCCGGCGCGATAAGCCATGAACGGCTGCTTCCGTGGCTTGCAAACCTGCTTCCCGAGACCCACCTTGCCGAAATCGGCCTGCAGCTCAAGGTGTCGCCGCAGGACATTCTCGGCCTGCTTACCCATATCGGGCGCGACACCGCCGGCGCCCTGTCGATCGGCCGGCCGAGGAAAACCGGGATTCACCTGCATCCCGTTCCCGATGATGCCGCTCTGGAACGCATCCTGAATGAGCTTCCCACAAGACCGTTCCTCGCGGGCGAACGCGGCGTTTCCATGTCCCTTGCGGGCGTGCAGGAGAAACTTCCGGTTTTCGTCGATGATGCCGGCGGCATCGCTATACCGGTCGACGGGACGCCATCCACGCATATCCTCAAGCCGGACACGAAGCGCTTGTGGGGAAGCGTCGAGAACGAGGCTTTCTGCCTCAGCCTCGCCCGCGCCTGCGGACTGGAGGCAGCGGAAGCGTCGACGGGCAAGGCAGGCAGCCGGCGCTATCTGCTCGTCAGGCGCTACGACCGCTTCACGGACGGGGAGGGGAATATCCGCAGATTGCATCAGGAGGACCTGTGCCAACTGACCGGTCGCTTGCCCGCGCAGAAATATCAGCGCTCCGCCGCAGCGGGCGGCGGCCTCTCGCTGCAGATGCTGTTCGGCGCGGTCGAAGAGTTCGTCTCGCCGGCCGAGCGTACGGCGCTCCTCGATGCCGTCATATTCAACGTCTTGATCTGCAACTCGGATTCGCACGCCAAGAACTATTCGATTCTGATCGGCGCCGGCGGATCGGCGAAACTCGCCCCCCTCTACGATCTGATGTGCGCCGCGATCTATCCTCAGGTGGACCAGAGCCTGCCACAGAGTATCGCAGGAAAGTTCGCGGCGGCAGAGCTGCATGCCGAGGACTGGAAGACCCTGGCCGCCGAAATCGGCCTTGCAGGCGCGTCCACCCTCCGCCGGGTCGAGGCGTTATCCGTGCTGGTTCAGGACGCTTGCGATGGTGTCGCGGCAACATTGCAGGAAACGTCCGACGCGCCGGGCGCTCTGGACCGGGTCGTTCACGCGA
>NZ_CFHTCS010000171.1:0-9248 GCF_984369615.1 Martelella sp.
GTCTTGTTCTCGATCCCCGGACGGCCCAGACGTGACCCTGCTTTCCTTCAACGACGTCGACGTGTCATTCCGCCGCTATTGCGGACTGCTGAAGGTCCGCGAAATGCCGGTTCTCAGCCATATCGGCTTTTCGGTGAAGCGCGGCGAGGTGGTCGCGCTGATCGGCGCTTCCGGCGGCGGCAAGAGCCTCATTGCCCATGCGCTGTTCGGCATTTTGCCGCCCAACGCACAGGTCAGGGGCGCTATCCATTTTGACGGGCAGCGTGTTGATGATGGCAGCCGGCCGGCGCTGCTCGGGCGGCGCATGGCACTGGTTCCGCAATCCGTCAGCCATCTCGATCCCCTGGCGCGCTGCTTTCAGCAGCTGCGCTGGGCGGCGCGCCGCGCCGGGCTTGACGTAAAGGATGACGCGCTTATGACGGTGCTGGCGCAATTCGGGCTCGGCGCGGATGCGGCGCGCGCCTTTCCCCATCAGCTTTCCGGCGGCATGGCGCGGCGCATGCTGATGGCCATCGCAACGGTTGGCGACCCGGACCTGATTGTCGCCGACGAGCCGACCAGCGGTCTTGATGACGACAACGCCGCGCGTGTTCTTTCGAAGCTCAAAGACCTGGCCGAAAACGGAAAGGGCGTACTGCTGATCACGCATTCGCTGTCGGCCGCGCTTGCCTATGCCGACAGCGTCTGTCTTGTCCGTAACGGCATGGTGGAAGGCGAGGAGCGCGCCGACGCTTTTGAAGGCAACGGAAGGCTTCTGCGTACCGGTTATGCGCGCGCCCTCTGGCAGGCGCTGCCGCAAAACGACTTTCGGGTGGGCGACGATGCTTGAGGCGAGGAATATCCATTTTCGTTATCGCGCGCGGTCGCCGGTCCTGGACGGGATCGGTCTCGCCCTTCGTCCGGGCGAGGTCGTTGGCCTGACGGGTCCGTCCGGAGGGGGGAAATCGACGCTTGGCCGTATCCTGGCCGGCCATTACCGCCCGGCATCGGGTCAGGTTCTCGTCGATGGCGCCGGGCACCCGCGGGGCTTCAACCCGGTCCAGTATCTGCATCAGTCGCCGGTCTTCGCCGTCAACCCGCGGTGGACGGTCGGCAAGGTTCTCGCGGAGGCCTGGCAGCCCGATGCGGCGCTGCGGCGAGCGTTCGGTGTTTCGCGCTCATGGCTTGATCGCTATCCCCACGAGATTTCGGGCGGCGAGCTGCAGCGCGTCGCCCTTTTGCGCGCCTTTGCCCCGCAAACCCGCTATCTGATCGCCGACGAGATTTCCGCGCAGCTCGATCCCCTGACCCAGGCACAGATATGGTCCGTCTTGCTCGAACAGGCCGAAAGCCGTCGTCTTGGCGTCCTCGTCATCAGCCATGACATGCCGCTTCTCGGCCGGATTGCAGAACGCGTCGTCACCATCTGACGGCCGGCCGCCAACCCGTGGCCGGCGCCGGCCGCGGCTATCTTCATGTTCCGCGGCTTTCCTGCCCCCTTGCGCCGCCTTTCGGCCCGACCGGGATCTAACTCCGTTTTGCCGCAAGCCAGGCGCTGGCATCCGCGACCTCCATCGGCCTGCCGAAGAGATAGCCCTGACCGAGATGCACCCTGAGCCGAAGCAGCATGGCCCGCTCCGCTTCCGTTTCCACGCCTTCCGCGATCGTGGCGGCGCCGGTCTGCTCGGCGAAATGGACCATGCCTGCAACGAGCGCCTGCTTGGCCGGGTTCACGTCAATGTCGCGGATCAGCTCGATGTCGAGCTTCAGGATGTCGGGCTTCATGCGGAGGAGAGCGACGAGCCCGGAAAATCCGGCGCCGACGTCATCCACCGCCGTTCTGACGCCGAGCGCTTTCAGCCGGTCCAGTTCGAAGCCCAGCCGCTCGTGGTCCTCGACGATATCATGTTCCGTTACTTCCACCACCACCCGGCTCGGGTCGGCGGCACGGATGATGTCGGAAAGCACGCCGGTCGCGATGGTTTCCGGCGAGGCGTTGACGCCGATCGTCACGTCCTGGGGAAGGTCGTTGAAAAGGGCGAGCGCCCTTGAGATCGAAAGCGATTCCAGTTCGACCCGACGCCCGATTGCGCCTGCTTCCTCATACCAGACGTTCGGCGGGCGGTACGGCTCTCCGGCAAAGCGCGACAGCGCCTCGAACTTGATCGGCGCGCCGCTTTCAAGCGAAACGATCGGTTGCAGCACGATCCGCAGCGCGTCGCCTTTGAGCGCGCTGTCGATGCGGCTTGCAGCGGCGGCTGCTTCGCTTCGTCGGCGCAGCCCGGCATTGATCTGCCGGCTGGCGAGGTTGGCGAAGGTTTCCATGATCTTCAGATCGCGCTCGCCGAGCGTCGGATGGGGGGTCGAGCGCAGACAGCAGAACATGCCGAAGACCGACCCGTCCTCGCGGTGGACGGGAACGCTCAGGTGGCTGCCGATCGGAATGTTCGCGGTGATCGGCATGGATACGGCCAGCGGATGGTCCGCCGTATCGGCCATCACGCTCGGCAGGCGTCCATCGAGAATGTGCTGGCAATAGACTTCCTGCAGGCTGAGAACAGCGCCGGGGAAGGCAATCGCTTCGAAACCCGGGGCGCTGACGGCGCGAAACACGGAATTGCCGTCGACGATTTCCGACACATAGGCAACCTGCATGTCGAAATGGGTGCGCACGGTTTCGAGAATGAGATCGAGGGTATCTCCGTTGGCGGAAGGGCCGTCGAGTTCGAGTCTGAGGGGCAGGCGGCTCATCGTGGTTGGCCTTTTCGCTGGGGTGGCGACCGCGTCTCCTCCCGGCAGACCACGCCCTGGCTTCGTTGTTGCCGAACCGTATCCGGGGACGCGGGTTAATATCCCTTGTCCGCTCATGCGCACCGGTTCCGTTTGGCGACAAGTATAGGCCCGTCGGAAGCTTCGTCCAGCACCATCTCTGGTAAAACAGTGGTGATCCGGCCTGTCGCCGCCCGCCGAACGGGCAGGTTCTCCCGGAGAGAAAACCCGCCGGGATTGGCGGCATAAAGCCACAATCGCCGAATTCTGCATAAAAATCCGTGCGGAGACGATTGTGCTGGGCTAGACAGGGCGCCTGGGTTCTTCAGTCGGCGAGGGCGCATTGCTGTCCTGCCGCTGGCCTGGAAGACGGCGTGTGACGGGTGAATGATGATTTTTCTGCTGGCCGCAGTTTCAATCTTTTCGCGGGTCAACGGTCCGCTGCTGGCGCTTGGTCGGTGGACGGGCGCTGCCCTCATGGGCCTGATGGTGGTCGTCATCCTGGTGCAGGTGTTCTTCCGTTACGTCCTGAACGACGCGCTTGCCTGGACGGAGGAACTCGCCCGTTTCCTGATGCTGTGGATGGTCAGCCTGATGGCGCCGACCGCCTTTCGGCACGGCGGCTTCATCAGCATCGACACGCTCAGGCGCTTCCTGCCGGACAGGCCGGCCGCGCTCCTCAATCTGGCCCTGCTGCTCGTGTCCGCCGTGGTTTTGTGGTGGGCCGTCACGATTGGCTGGAGCGAGGCGACCGGCATTGGCGGACGCTTCACCATGCCATCGCTGATGCTCCCGACCGCGCTCGACCTCTCTGCATGGATGAAGGTGCCGCGCTCGTTCATGATGGCGTCGCTCGCAACCGGCGTCACCATGATGTTTTCCGTCAACATCGAGCTCTTGCTGCGGCTTCTCGCAGACCTTTTCGGCGCGGGCGATCGGCTGAAGCCGCTTGCCCACGCCGTCGGGCTGGAGAGCGAATGATGCTGAGCCTGTTTTTGCCGCTTTTTCTGGTGTTCCTGTTCTGTGGCCTGCCGGTGTTCTTCGCCCTGATCGCGGCACCCGCGCTGCTTCTGTGGTTCAATGGCCAGGAGCGCGATATCGTTCTGCTCTACCGCAATGTCTATAACGGCATGGACTCCTTCCCGTTGATGGCGGTGCCCTTCTTCATGCTGGCGGGCGAACTGATGAACCGCGCCGGCATCACCGAACGGCTGGTGGAGTTCTCCCAGGCGGTCATCGGCCATTTCCGCGCCGGCCTTGCCCACGTGAACATCCTCTCCTCCATGCTGTTTGCCGGCCTTTCGGGCTCGGCCGTTGCCGATGTTTCCGCGCTCGGCGCGATGATGATCCCGGCGATGGAAAAACAGGGCTACAGCCGCAGGTTCGCCGCCGCCGTCACCGCCGCATCCTCGATCATCGGACCGATCATCCCGCCGTCCGGGATCATGATCATCTACGCCTATGTGATGGGCGAAAGCGTTGCCGCGCTGTTTCTGGCGGGCATCGTGCCGGGCATCCTGATCGGCGTGTCGCTGATGGTGCTCGTCCGGCTGATGGCTGACCGCGAGGGACTGCCTGCCGCGACGGAAAGGGCCGGCTGGAAGACACGCGGCGAGGCGAGCCTGAAGGCGTTCTGGCCGTTGCTTACCCCGGTCATCATCATGGGCGGCATTCTGGGCGGCGTGTTCACGCCCACGGAAGCTTCGGCGATCGCGGTGGCCTATGCCTTCTTCATCGGTTTTTTCGTGCTGCGTTCGCTTCATGTGCGCGATGTTCCGGGCATCCTGATGCGCTCCGGACTGACCGCCTCGGTGGTGCTGCTGCTGGTCGGCGCTGCCATGGCCTTCAAGACGGTGGCCTCGCTTTCGCACACGCCGGAACTTCTCGCCTCGATCCTGCTGGGCCTGACGGAAAATCCGCTGATCCTGCTGTTTCTGATCAATATCCTGCTTTTCGTCGTCGGCATGTTTCTCGATGCCGGTCCGGCGATCATCATATTGGGGCCGATCCTGGGGCCGATTTTCCTGGATATGGGCGTTGATCCGGTTCATTTCGCCATCATCATGGCGGTCAACCTGACGGTCGGCCTGCTGACGCCGCCCATGGGGCTGGTATTGTTCGTCACCTCATCCGTCGCGCGCCTGAGCGTCGAGACCGTGGCGCGCGCCGTGCTGCCGTTTCTCGCCGTCGAGGCCGTGATCATCTTTCTGATCACCTATATCCCCGCGATCAGCCTGACCCTGCCGCGGCTGTTCGGATTTCTGGAGTAAACATGCGCTATAATCAAAGCAAAGGGAGGACTGACATGCTCAAGGACTTTATCAAGACGGCGCTCGTCGCGGGCGCTCTCGCCATCTCGGCGGGCCAGATTGCGGCGGCCGCCGACATCACCTTGCGCGCCACGGCCAATTCCAACGAGAATGACGAGGATTATGACGGTCTCGTCGTCTTCAAGAACCATATCGAGAACGCCTCCAACGGCGCGATCGCGGTCGAGATTTTCATGGGCACCCAGATCTGCGCCACGGGCGAGGAATGCCTGCAGGGCATCGCCGACGGCACGATCGACATCTATATGTCGACCTCGGGCGGCGCGGCGGGCCTTTTTCCCTATCTGCAGATTCTCGACCTGCCTTATCTGATGAATGATGACCGGGTGGCCGAGGAGGTGCTGTCCGGCCCCTTCACCATGGAACTGCGCGATCTGGCGCTTGCCGACAGCGGCGACACGATCCGCCTGATGACGATCGGCAATACCGGCGGCTGGCGCAATTTCGCCAATACCGAGCACACGATCAAAACGCCCGCCGACATGAAGGGCATGAAGCTGCGCACCGTGCCGGCGGAACTGCCGCAGGAACTGGTGCGCGCGCTCGGCGCATCTCCGACGCCGATCGCCTGGCCGGAACTCTTCACCTCGCTGCAGACCGGCGTGGTGCAGGGCACGGCCAACGGCATTACCGACATCATGAACATGAAGTTCACCGATGCCGGGCTCAAATTCATCACGCTCGACCGCCATTCCTACATGGCCGCCTTCTGGTGGATGTCGAATGAACGCTTCCAGAGCCTGACGGACGACCAGAAGAAGATCGTTGCCGATGCTTTCTACGCGCTGCAGCAGGCGACCTTCGCCAGCCCCAAGCGCAAGGAAATCGCGGCCTATGAAGACTTCCTGAAGGCGGGCGGCGAGATTTACGTGCCGAGCGATGCCGAAAAGGCGGAGTTCAAGGCCGCCGTGGAGCCGGTCTTCGACTGGTTCAAGACTTCGGTGCCGGGCGGCGAGGATATCTTTGCCAGCTTCACGGCGGCCGTTGACGAGGCGGAAGCCACGGTCAACGAACAGCGCGCGGTGGAAATCGCCAACTAATTTTTGCTGAAGTCGGCGCCCCGGCCGCCCGGGCCGGGGCGTTTATTCCTCCACGGGAAAAAGATGGGCCCTGGCGGGTTCGAAGACGAGCGTGATCTTGCTGCCGGTTTCAAGCGGGCGGTCCTCCGAAAGCGCTGCGACGATGCGCCCGCCGCGCGTGAGCTCGACATTGACCACCGTCTCCGTGCCGAGGCGCTCGACCAGCGAGACCGTGCCGTGCAGCCCGCCCGCCGTGCCGTCCTCGACCACATCGAGATATTGCGGCCTGAGCCCCAGCCTGGCCTTTGAGGTTTCGGAAAAGTCAAACCGGGTCGCTGAAATCGTGACCGGGTCGAGCGCCTCCGATTGCACGGTCATCGCATCGCCGTCCCTCTCGACAATCTCGACATCCATGAAATTCATCGAGGGCGAGCCGATGAAGCCGGCGACGAAAAGGTTGGCGGGCTCGTGGTAGAGTTCCATCGGGCTGCCGACCTGCTGCACCGCGCCGTCCTTCAGCACCACGATGCGGTCGGCGAGCGTCATCGCTTCGACCTGGTCGTGGGTCACATAGATCATCGTCGCGCCGAGCTGGTTGTGCAGCTTGCCGATCTCCATGCGCATGTCCATGCGAAGCGCCGCATCGAGGTTCGACAGCGGTTCGTCGAAGAGGAAGACGCTCGGATTGCGCACGATCGCCCTGCCGATCGCCACGCGCTGACGCTGGCCGCCGGAAAGCTGCGAGGGGCGGCGGTCGAGCAGATGCTCCATCTGCAGGATGCGCGCCGCCCGCTGGACGGCTTCTTCCTTTTCCTTCTTGCCGACGCCGGCAATCGTCAGCCCGAAGGCGACATTCTCGCGCACCGACATATGCGGAAAGATCGCATATGTCTGGAACACCATGGCGATGCCGCGTTCCTTCGGCTGCAAGTCGTTGACGCGCCTGCCGCCGATTTCGAGCGTGCCGTCGGTAATGTCCTCCAGGCCTGCGATCATCCTCAAAAGCGTCGATTTTCCGCACCCCGAGGGACCGACGAAGACGACGAATTCGCCGTCCTTGATCTCAAGGTCGACGCCCTTGATAACCTCGACCTTGCCGAAGGATTTGCGGACGTCCCTGAGCGCCAGTTCTGCCATTTGCGTTTCTCCCCTCAGCCCTTGACGCCGGTGGATGCGATGGATGCGATGAAGGCGCGCTGCAGCACCAGATAGAAGGCGAGGACCGGCACGGTGATCATCGAGAGATAGGCCATCACCTCGCCCCAGGGCACGTTGAGCTGGAAGAAATAGCCGAGCCCGACCATGATCGGCCGGTGCGCCTCGTCCTGGACCACGATCAGCGGCCAGAGATATTGTTCATTGTACATTTTCAGAGCCTTCAGGATGGCGGCGGTGGCGATGACCGGGCCCGAAAGCGGCATCACCACGCGGCGGTAGATCTGCCACCAGCTTGCCCCTTCCGCCCGCGCCGCTTCGATCAGTTCGCGCGGCAGGTCCTTGAAATACTGCACGAACAGAAAGACCGTCAGCGCATCGGCGATCCACGGGATGATCTGCACCCGGTACGTATTGAGCCAACCCCATGTGAGCCCGTCCACCCCGACCCATGGCAGGCGCGAGACGAACAGCAGAAGCGGAATGGCGATCGTCTCGAACGGGATGATCAGCGTGGCAAGTACGATGGAAAGCACCAGCGCATTGCCGCGCCAGCGCACGAAGGTGAAGGAAAAGGCGCCGAGCGAGCACAGGAACAGCGAGGCCAGCACGGTGAGCGTGGTGATCATCACCGAATTAAAGACGAACAGGCCGATCGGCGCGCGCTCGAAGGCATCGGCATAGTTCTGCAGGCTGATGTCGCCGACGGGCAGGAAAGCCCTGAGCGACGAGGTGTCGCGCAGGAGTTGGGCATCGGGCTTGAGCGACGACATCACCATGAACAGAAGCGGCAGCAGGAAGACGAGCGCCACCAGAACCAGCACGAGGTAGCGGGTGACGAGCCTGAGGCCGTGATTGTCGCCGGAAATCGCCGCCATCGCTCAGTTCCTTTCCCGGGTGAAATAGCGCTGCGCCAGAGAGATCGCGAGCACCAGCACGAAGAGCACGACCGAGATCGCCGAGCCGCCGGAGATATCCTGCCGTCCATAGCCGCGCTCGACCGCCTGGTAGACCAGCGTCTGGGTCGAATCGAGCGGCCCGCCCTTGGTCATCACGTCGATCTGGGCGAAGACGGCGAAGCATTGCATGGTGATGACGACCAGCACGAGGACGGCGGTGTTTCTGAGCCCCGGCCAGGTCACATAGCGGAAGGTCTGCCATTTCGACGAGCCTTCGATCGCCGCGGCCTCGTAAAGCGTCGGCGGGATGGTCTGAAGGCCGGCAAGCCAGATCACCATGTGGAAGCCGACCGCCTGCCAGATCGACATGGCGATGATCGAACCGAGCGCGGTATGGGTATTGCCGAGCCAGTCGACCGGCTGGAACAGGCCGAAGGTGAGCCCGGACAGCAGGCTGTTCAGAAGCCCGTCATTGCCGTCATAGATGAACCGCCAGAGCAGCGACACGACCACGATCGAGACCACGACCGGCATGAAGAATACGGCCCGGAACACATTGACGCCGCGTAATCGCTGGTTGATCAGAAGCGCGAGCCCCAGCGCCAGCCCCGCCTGCACCGGCGCCGTGACGGCGACGAAGATCAGCGTGTTGGTCAGCGCCTTCATGAACACGACGTCGCGCGCCACCACCACATAGGCGGTATGGCCCGCATGGATGCGGAACCATTCGCGCATGCCGCGATATTGCGGATAGTCGTCGGAACGGGTGAAGGCGCGCACGCGCGGATATTCCAGCGCCCCGTCATCATCACGCAGCAATTGGCCGTCGTCATCGCGTTCGGGCTCGATGCTGATGACGTTGAGCCCGAGCAGGTCGCGGTAGTTCTCCATGCCGACATAGCGCATCGGATTGGGGGAGATCAGCCGCTGGTCGGTGAGCGAAAAGCCGATGGCGAGAAAGAAGGGCAGAATGATGAAGAGCCCGATGAGCAGGATCGACGGCGCGGCGAAGGCCCAGCCTGCCCCATTGTTCTCCGTCAGTTTCCGGCTCATGTGTCTGTCCTCGTATTGAGGGGGTGGCGGCAGGCCCGAACATT
>NZ_CFHTCS010000172.1:0-9247 GCF_984369615.1 Martelella sp.
CATGGCGGCGTCCAGAGCGGCATCGCCGTCGCCATGCGTTTCGGCAGAGGCCGGGAGAGGCAGCATCAGCGCGGCGGCAAGGGCGGCCGTCGTCAAGAGCCGTTTCATCGGGATCGTCTTCGTCATGCGGAACCTTTCATCGGCGATACGGCGGAAAAGGCGGGCGCGCCCGCCACCGGCGTCAACTGATGCGGGCGATGCAGTAATCGATCACTTCTTCAAGCGCATGCCGGCCGGCCGACATGGGAAGCGGCGCCAGCGCCGCGCGAGCGGTCTCGCCATAGGCAAGCGCGCGGGAAATCGAATCGGAAAGCGCGTTGTGCCGGGCAATCAGCCGGCGCGCCTTCTCAAGCGCGGCATCGTCGTTTTCGCCATCCTCGATGGCGGCGCGCCAGAAGGCCTTCTCCTCGGCATCGCCCCGCTGATGGGCGAGAATGACCGGCATCGTCACCTTGCCCTCGCGGAAATCATCGCCGACATTCTTGCCGAGATCGGCGCTGGAGCCGCCATAGTCGAGCACGTCATCGACAAGCTGGAAGGCAAGGCCGAGCGCCATTCCGTAGTCGCGCAGCGCATTGCGTTCGGCCTCCGACGCTCCGGCGATGATCGGGCCAACTTCGGCGGCGGCGGCGAAAAGCTCGGCCGTCTTGCCGCGGATGACGGCGATGTAGTCGTCCTCGGTCGTCTCCATCTTCTTGGCGACGGAGAGCTGCAGCACCTCGCCCTCGGCAATCACGGCGGCGGCGTTGGAAAGCACCTTGAGCGCCTCCATCGATCCGGTCTCCACCATCATGCGGAAGGCCTGGCCGAGCAGGAAATCGCCGACAAGCACGCTCGCCTGGTTGCCCCATATCATCCGCGCCGATGACTTGCCGCGCCGCATGTCGCTCTCGTCAACGACATCGTCATGCAGAAGGGTCGCGGTATGCATGAACTCGACGCTGGTGGCGAGATAGACGTGATGGTCGCCGCGATAACCGAACATTGCGGCCGTCGCCAGCGTCAGCATCGGACGCAGGCGCTTGCCGCCCGAGGAAATCAGGTGATTGGCAACTTCAGGTATCATCTCGACATCGGAGCCGGCCTTTGACAGGATAAGCCTGTTGACGCGCTCCATGTCTGCGGCGGTCAGGTCCACGATGGGCTTGACCGAGCCTGATGGTTTGTTCTCTTTTGCCAGCGGTGTAACGGCGCCCAAAGCAGCACGCTCCTGTTGAATTCTGTCAGCCGACAATAGGGAGCGGCGGCGGGAGCGACAAGGGGCAAATTGTTCCTTTTCAATGAAATTCGGGAGTTTGACATGGGCCTGACCAATCTGATGCGGACCAATGACGCGGTGGTTCTGGGCCTTGCCGAGAGCCTGCTGAAGGACGCCGGGATTCACTTTTTCGTGGCCGACCGGTCGATGAGCGTGATGGAAGGCTCGCTCGGCCTCCTGCCGCGCCGGCTGATGGTGGAGGAGGGCCAGTTGGCCGAAGCGCGCGCGATCCTGACCGAGGCCGGGCTTGGCAAGGAACTGAAGCCTGAGTGAGCGCGATGCCTGAAAAGACGATCGATGCCTTCCATCGCGGCCGCTTCCATCTGGTCCAGCCGAAGGGCCGCGGCCACCGGGCGGGCATGGACGCCATGCTTCTGGCATCCATGGTGGAGGGAGACGGCCGGCTGAAGGTCGCCGATCTCGGCGCAGGCGCGGGCGCCGCCGGCCTTGCTGTTGCCGCGCGCCTGCCTGAGGCCGACGTGAGCCTTTTCGAGATCTCCGCCGAAATGGCGGATTACGCCCGCGAAACGCTGGCGCTTGCCGAAAACGAGGCGCTGTCGGGGCGGGTTGCGGTCTTCGAAGCCGATGTGACCCTGAGGGGCGCGGCCCGCAACGCCGCCGGCCTCACCGATGACACGTTCGACCATGTGATCATGAACCCGCCCTTCAACTGGACGGCGGACCGCCGCACCCCCGATGCGCTGAAGGGCGTCGCCCATGCCATGACGGACGGGCTTTTCGAACACTGGATCCGCACCGCCGGCGCCATTTTGAAGCCCGGCGGCACGCTCTCGCTGATCGCAAGGCCGCAGTCGATCGCCGACATCATCGCGGCATGCGGAAAGCGCTTCGGCGGCATCGAGATCACGCCGATCCACGCCCGAAAGGACGAGGAGGCGTTCCGCATTCTCGTCTCCGCCGTCAAGGGATCGCGCGCCAGGCTTTCGCTGCGCGCGCCCCTCGTCATGCACGCAAGCGACGGCCACGCCTTCCTGCCGCTCGTCGACGACCTCAATAACGGCCGCACAGCCTATCCGCGCAACAGCGTGACGCGGCGCGCGAATCTTTGAGCCGCGCCCTTGTCTTTGCCGTGGCTGCGCATACATGCGTTGAAACGTTTTTTGCAAGGCGAGGACAGGATGAAGCAGCTGGTTTCCGGGTTGATCCCCAAGCGGTTCCGCAAGGACAAGACGATCATTCCGGTGGTGCGGCTTTCAGGCGCAATCATGGCCGGCGGCTCCCCCGGCCGGCGCAGCCTCAACCTCGCCTCCGTCTCTGCCGCGCTCGACAAGGCGTTTTCGATGAAGACAAGCCCCTGCGTTGCGATCTCGCTCAATTCGCCCGGCGGCTCTCCCGTTCAATCGCGCCTGATCTTCAGCCGCATCCGCGCGCTTTCCGAGGAAAAGAACAAGAAGGTGCTGGTCTTCGTCGAGGATGTCGCGGCCTCCGGCGGCTACATGATCGCGCTCGCCGGCGACGAGATTTTCGTCGACCCGACCTCGATCGTCGGCTCCATCGGCGTCGTCTCCGGCGGTTTCGGCTTTACCGGGCTGATCGAGAAGATCGGGGTGGAGCGACGCGTCTACACCGCCGGCGAGAACAAGGTGATGCTCGACCCCTTCCAGCCGGAAAAGGAAAAAGACATCGCCTTCCTCAAGAACCTGCAAGGCGAAATCCACCAGGTCTTCATCCAGATGGTGAAGGAACGGCGCGGAGACAAACTCGCCGACGACCCGGACCTCTTTTCCGGCCTGTTCTGGAGCGGCATCAGGGGCGCGGAGCTCGGCCTGGTCGACGGCATCGGCGAGATGCGCGCGACGCTGAAGGCGCGTTACGGCGACAAGGCGGAGATGAAGCTCGTCTCGACGCCGACCAATCTTCTCGGCCGTGCCAAGCCGGGAGTTGCCGGCATCGGCCTTTCCGCCCCCGAAATCGGCGCGGGCCTCGCTTCGGGTCTTGCCGAGACGGCGGAAGAACGCGCATTATGGGCGCGCTACGGTTTGTGAGGAGAGCGATATGGGACGGCTTATGGTTCTCGCCGCCATTGCGGGCGGCGGTTACATGCTCTACCGCAAGTTCATCAACGACGCGGAAGCCGTGACCGCGCGCGGCGAGCAGAAGCGCGCCGAGCAGAAGAACGGCGCCACGGGCACGCTGGTGAAGGACCCGGCGACCGGCGAATATTACGTGAAGAAGACCGACGCGCCCTGAAGCGGGCACCTTCAGTCCGCAAAGCCTCGCGAACCTCGAAAGATCGCCGCCGCCTTCTGCCACGAAATTGACATTTTTCAACCGACTTGCCGCCACTTTCATCAAAGTGTTACACTTTGTCTGTGAGCGGCAAAATCCAATCGCCGACAAGCTGCGAACCGCTCACGCGGAGTTGCGCAATGCGCCGATTCTGACGGGGTGATCCTTCCTTGCCATTTCCCTGGCTCGAGGGCTCTCTCCGGACAGGCAACTCCCCGGAAAACGGAAGGCGCGGCGGCATGAGGCGCTCGCGATTTCCTCTCGAGGAACCGGATCGGTTCAAACCTCAAGCAAGGGAACCTGCCATGAGCTTCGGCGTCACAGTCAGCCTGACACTCTATTTCGTCCTGATGATCGCCATCGGCATTTATGCCTGGCGCAAGTCCACGTCCAATTCCGAGGAATACATGCTCGGCGGACGACAGCTTTCGCCGGCTGTCGCGGCACTGTCCGCAGGCGCATCCGACATGAGCGGCTGGCTGCTGATGGGCCTTCCCGGCGCGCTCTTCGTGTCCGGCCTCACGCAGAGCTGGATCGGCGTCGGCCTTGTCATCGGCGCCTTCTTCAACTGGATCATCGTCGCGCCGCGCCTGCGCGAGCAGACCGAGCGCTACGACAACAGCCTGACCATTCCGGAGTTCCTGTCGAAACGCTTCCCGAGCAAGGCGATGGCGCTTCGAAGCGTATCGGCAATCGTCATCGTCGTTTTCTTCGCGGTCTATACCGGTTCGGGCCTTGTCGCCGGCGGCAAGCTGTTCGACACAGCCTTTCCGGACCTCATCCACATCGGCAGTCTCAGCGCCTACCAGACAGGCATCATCCTGACGATGGGCATCGTTCTGGTCTACACGCTGATCGGCGGCTTTCTTGCCGTCAGCCTGACTGACTTCGTCCAGGGCTGCATCATGATGCTGGCGCTCGTGATCATGCCGCTCGTCGTCGTCTACAAGGCCGGCGGCATCGGCGTATCGGAGGCGCGGATGCTCAGCGTCGACCCCAACTTCCTGTCGATGTTCCACGGACTGACGGTTGTCGGCTTCCTTTCGGCGGTCGCATGGGGGCTCGGCTATTTCGGTCAGCCGCACATCATCGTCCGCTTCATGGCCGTGCGTTCGGTGGAAGACGTGCCGAAGGCGCGCAATATCGGCATGGCCTGGATGATCATCTCGCTTGCCGGCGCCGTCGGGCTCGGCATTTTCGGCCGCTCCTATGTGGTCGGCAACAATATCGACATCGCCGACCCGGAGACCATCTTCATCGTCCTGGCCAACCAGCTTTTCGTTCCGCTGGTGACCGGCTTCCTGCTGGCGGCCCTTCTGGCGGCGATCATGAGCACGATCTCGAGCCAGCTTCTGGTGGCCTCGTCCTCGCTGACGGAGGATTTCTACCGCCTGTTCCTGCGCCGCCATGCGAGCGAGCGGGAAATGGTCAATATCGGCCGCTTCTTCGTGCTGGTCGTTGCCATCGTCGCAGCCATCATCGGCTGGGATCCGGATTCGAAGGTTCTCGGCCTCGTCTCCAATGCCTGGGCCGGCTTCGGCGCGGCCTTCGGCCCGCTGATCATCCTGTCGCTCACCTGGCGCGGCATGTCGGGCGCCGGCGCAGTTGCCGGCCTCGTCGCCGGCGCGCTGACCGTCATCATCTGGATTTCACTCGGCTGGGGTTCGAGCTTCCTCGGCGGGCCCGGCGTCTACGAAATCATCCCGGGCTTCATCGTCGCCTTCATCGCCATCTGGGTGGTGAGCCTGATGACGCCAACCAAGGACGAGTTCCGCCCGCTTTCACCTGCTGCGGAATAACGCCTGTTGACAAGAAGCCGGGCCCGGCGGGCCCGGCCGCTCGGCCTGCCGCCACTTGACCCCTCGCCGCTTTAGTGGCACTGCACCGGTCATTCTTTCAAAGAGACCGAATGCCATGTCCGAGATGTCCGAAATAAAGCCGCATATGCACCCTAAGCGTTCCTTTCAGGGTCTGATCCTGACGCTGCAGGCCTATTGGGCCGACAAGGGCTGCGCCATTCTCCAGCCCTACGACATGGAAGTCGGCGCCGGCACGCTGCATCCGTCGACGACGCTGCGCGCCCTCGGTCCGAAGCGCTGGAACGTCGCCTATGTGCAGCCCTCGCGCCGGCCTGCCGACGGTCGCTACGGCGAAAACCCGAACCGGCTGCAGCATTACTACCAGTATCAGGTGCTGCTGAAGCCCTCGCCGCCGGACCTGCAGGAGCTCTATCTCGGCTCGCTGAAGGCGATCGGCCTTGATCCGCTGTTGCACGACATCCGCTTCGTCGAGGACGACTGGGAAAACCCGACGACGGGCTCCTGGGGCCTTGGCTGGGAATGCTGGTGCGACGGCATGGAGGTCTCGCAGTTCACTTACTTTCAGCAGGTCTGCGGCATCGAATGCGCGCCGGTTGCCGGCGAACTGACCTACGGGCTGGAGCGGCTGGCGATGTATGTGCAGGGCGTCGACAATGTCTACGACCTCAACTTCAACGGCCGCGAGGGCGACGAGAAGGTCACCTATGGCGATGTCTTCCTGCAGACCGAGCAGGAATATTCGCGCCACAATTTCGAATACGCCAATACCGAGATGCTGCACCGGCATTTTCTCGACGCCGAGGCCGAATGCCGGGCGCTGCTTGCGGCCGGAGCGCCGGGCGAAGCGGCAAGCCTGCACAAATGCGTCTTTCCGGCCTATGACCAGTGCATCAAGGCCTCGCATCTCTTCAATCTTCTCGATGCGCGTGGCGTGATCTCGGTCACCGAGCGCCAGAGCTATATCCTCAGGGTCCGCACACTGGCCAAAGCCTGCGGAGAAGCCTATCTTCTGACGGAAGCAGGCGGGTTCCAGCCGGAGGCGGCCTGACCTGATCGAGGGGCGCTGTTGGCCGCGCCTGATCGTTGAGCTTGGGAGACGCGCATGCTGACAACCCTTATCATCCTGATCGTGATCATCGGCGCGATCGCGGGCTTCGTGATTTCGCTCTACAACGCGCTGGTGCGCGCCCGCCAGACGGCCGAAGAGGCCTGGTCCGGCATCGACGTGCAGTTGAAGCGCCGCGCCGATCTCATCCCGAACCTAGTCGAGACCGTCAAGGGTTATGCGAGCCACGAGCGCGGCACGCTGGAAGAGGTCGTCGAAAAGCGCAACAAGGCGCAGTCGGTCGCCGCCAATGATGTTACCGGCCGCGCTGAGGCCGAAGGCGAGCTGACCCAGGCGCTTGGCCGTCTCTTCGCGCTTTCGGAAGCCTATCCGGACCTCAAGGCCAACCAGAACTTCGCCGATCTGCAGGCCTCGCTCGAAAAGACCGAAAGCGAGATCCAGATGGCGCGGCGGTATTACAACGGCGCGGCCCGCGAGCTGAACGTCAAGGTCGAGAGCTTCCCGAGCAACATCATTGCCGGCCAGTTCGGCTTTGAGAAGCGCGACTATTTCGAGATCGACGAACCCGCCGACCGGGCGGTTCCCAACGTTTCGTTCTGATTTTCCCGCGCCCGAACCGCGCCTTTTTTTGCGTGTCCGGAGGGAAACCGGCGTCCACTTTTCCTGGACGCGCTCTGGTTTGTTTTACGCGCGTCCGGACGGAAAACCGGCATCCACTTTTCCTGGACGCGCTCCGAATGAAAGTCTTACGCATGAACAATAACAGGCTCACCGTCATTCCGCCCGGCCACGCGCTTTCCGGCAAGGTCAGTCCGCCCGGCTCCAAGTCGATTACCAACCGCGCGCTGCTGCTCGCAGGCCTTGCCCGCGGCACCAGCCGACTGACGGGCGCGCTGAAAAGCGATGACACCCGCCATATGGCCAACGCGTTGCGGGCCATGGGCGTTCGCGTGGACGAACCGGATGACACCAGCTTCGTCGTGACCGGAACGGGACGGCTGGAAGCGCCGTCCGGCCCGCTCTTCCTCGGTAATGCGGGCACGGCGACGCGATTTCTGACGGCAGCGGCCGCAGCCGTCGAGGGCATTGTGATCGTCGATGGCGACGAGCATATGCACAAGCGTCCGATCGCCCCTCTGGTGATCGCGCTCCAGAGCCTTGGCATCAAGGCGGAGGCGCCGACCGGCTGCCCGCCTGTAACGATCGAGGGCCAGGGCCATTTCGGCACGGGCCGGGTCGAAATCGACGCCGGGCTGTCCAGCCAGTATGTCTCCGCCCTTCTGATGGCGGCCCCGCTTGCGCCGCAGGGCACGAGCGAGCCGGCGACGATCGCGCTGACGGGCACGGAGATCGGCGCGCGCGGCTATATCGGCCTCACGCTCGATGCCATGGCCGCCTTCGGCGCCAAGGTCGAACAGGTGGACGAGGCGACGTGGACGGTTCTGCCGACCGGCTACCGCGCGGCCGATTTCCACATCGAACCTGACGCCTCTGCCGCGACCTATCTCTGGGCGGCGGAAAAGCTCACCGGCGGTGCCATCGACATCGGCACGCCGGCTGAAAAATTCACCCAGCCCGATGCCAAGGCCTATGGCGTGATCGCGTCCTTCCCGCATATGCCGGCGGAAATCGACGGCAGCCAGATGCAGGACGCCGTGCCGACGCTTGCGGTGCTCGCCGCCTTCAACGAAACCCCGGTGCGCTTTACCGGCATCGAGAACTTGCGCGTCAAGGAATGCGACCGCACCCGGGCGCTGTCGCTCGGTCTCAACGCAATCCGCGAGGGACTGGCGGAGGAAGATGGCGACGACCTCATCGTCCACGCCGATCCCGCCCTTGCCGGTCAGCATCTGCCGGCCGAGATCGACACCTTTGCCGATCATCGCATCGCCATGTGCTTTGCGCTCGCGGGCCTGAAGATTTCCGGCATCACCATTTTGGACCCGCTCTGCGTCGGCAAGACCTATCCGGGATACTGGGACGCGCTTGCGTCACTGGGCGTCGAATACGAAGACTGAGGAGATAAGCCATGGCGAACCGGACACTGTCAGTCTCGCGCGAGGTAGCCATGCGGTGGGTTTCAAGGATACAGACCGCCCTTGTTGCAACGCTCCCCTCAATCTCCCCCTTTGAGGGGCGGTGTGCGGGTGGCTTTGCCGCAGAGCCCCCAAGTCTTCTCGCCCCGGAGGGGAGAGATGTCGCGACAGCGACAGTGAGGGGGGAGACCCTCATCACGAAAGCCCTCGCGAAACTGAAGATCTGCTTCACCCTCACTGCCCCTTTCGGGGCATCTCTCCCGCAAGTGGGAGAGAATATTGGGCGCAAGCCTCAAGACCGAACATTGCCGACTTGCCTCAAGGGGGGAGATCGGCGCGCGCGCGGCATCGCCGTGCTACTCACAACACTTCTCCTCGCCGCAGCACCCGTCCATGCCGCCGAGGTCATCAACAGCTTCACCTCCGATGTCACCGTCGAGAAATCCGGGGTCTACGACGTCACCGAGACCATTGCCGTCCATGCCGAGGGCGACCAGATCAGGCGCGGGATATTCCGTGACTTTCCTTTGCGTTTCGAGAGGGAGGATGGCCGCACCGGCGATGTGACCTTTGACCTGAAGTCTGTCACCCTCGACGGCAAGCCGGTAGACCATCACACCGAAAGCATCACCAACGGCATCCGCATCTATATCGGTTCCGCGGATACGGTGCTGCCGCCCGGCGACCACACCTATCGGCTCACCTACGAGACCGACCGTCAGGTCCGTTACTTCGACGACCACGACGAAATCTACTGGAACGCCACCGGCAATTTCTGGGCCTTCCCGATCGAGCAGGCGACCGCGACGATCACGCT
>NZ_CFHTCS010000173.1:0-9180 GCF_984369615.1 Martelella sp.
GTCGGCATCGCTGAGGATGTGTTCGAGCATATGTCCGCGCGCGCCGGCGTTGATCGGCACATAGACCGCGCCGAGATAGTTTATTGCGAACCAGCTGCACAGCAGATCGGGACTGTTGCCCATGAGGCAGAGCACGTGATCGCCTCTGCCGACACCGGCCTGCGCGAGCGCGCTCGCCCTGAGGCGGACCTTGCGATGCAGTTCGCCATAGGTCCATGACGGTCCGGGCCAGAACTGGACAAAGGGCGCTTCAGGCTGGGTTTGCGCATATCCATCAAGGATATAGCGCAGAACGGAACGCTTTCGGTCAAGTGCCGGATCGCTCGGCGCAACGGTCTTGTGGGCCGTGTCCTCAGACATTGGGTCCATCTTCTCCTCCTCCGGAAAAAGTCAATTTCAGGACGCGCGTCGTCTCCTCGTCCTCTCATATTTCATATTGCATTGTTGGGTCGCGATGTGCAACATACTTAGTAGTATGTCGCTCGGCGACGGGAAAATGATGAGGGAAATGGCCGTAATGTCAGGGGTAGAGGTTGACGTTCAGGGCGCGATTGCAACCGTTCGGTTTGACCGGGGCGGAAAAGCGAATGCGCTGAGCCATGAAATGATCGGCGCACTGGAAGCGGCGGCATACAGGCTCTCGCTCGATCCCGACATTTCGGTGGTCGTGCTCGCCGGCACCTCCAAGATCTTCGCGGCAGGCGTCGACCTGAAGGATGAAAGGCTCTGGACACCGCGAGGTCCGGCTGTCGCCCGGCACCTGTCCATGAATGCGGGCGCACGCATGACCACGGCCTGGCGGCGGCTGCCGCAGATCGTGATCGCCGCGCTGGAGGGGCCGGCCATCGGCGGCGGCGCGATCCTGGCGCTGTGCGCCGATTTCCGGGTGATGGCAGAGGATGCCTATCTCCGCTTCCCGGAGGTGCGCCTCGGCATGACGCTCGGCTGGGGCGGGTTGCCGCTTCTGACCGAACGGGTCGGCGCGGGTCGGGCCAAGAGAATTCTGTGCTGCGACGAAGCGATCGGCGCCGATGAGGCGCTGACGCTCGGCCTTGCCGACCGCAAGGTTGCGCAGGGCGCGGCGCTCGACGAGGGTCGGAAATGGGCGACCGAGATTGCGGAAATCCCGCCAATGTCCCTTCGCATGACCAAGTCCGCGATCGATGCCCACGCCCGCCGGAACTGGGCCGAAGGGGCCGAGAGCGACCAGTTTTTTCTGGCCAAGCTGCTTGCCGAGGGGGGCGGGGGGGCCTGATGGCAGGCCGGTGCGTTTGATCGCCCGGATTTTCATGCACCCTGAGCGGTGCCCAATGGGAGGAGAACTTATATGACTGTACTGAAAAAGGCGATACTGACATCGGCCTTCTCTGTCGTTCTGGCGGCCGGGGCTCATGCCGAACCCTACCGGATCGGCGTTCTGACCGACATGTCGGGTATGAATTACGACCTTTCAGGCAAGGGTTCGCAGGTCGCCGCGGAGATGGCCGTCGAGGACTTTGGCGGCAAGCTCCTCGGAGAAGACGTGGAAGTCATCGTCGGCGATCACCAGAACAAGCCGGATGTCGGCTCGACGCTGGCGCGCCGCTGGATCGATGAGCAGAACGTGATCGCAATCGCGGACGTGCCGACGTCGTCGGTGGCGCTCGCCGTGCAGGAAATCACCCGCCAGAGCGACACGGCGCTGTTGATCTCGACCGCGGGCTCCTCGGCGCTCACCGGCGCTTCCTGCTCGCCGTCGACCGCCCAATGGACCTGGGATACCTACGCGCTTGCCAACGGAACCGGCCGCGCGATGACGCTGGAAGGCGACAAGAAATGGTTCTTCCTGACCGTCGACTACACATTCGGCCATGCGCTTGAGGCCGATACCACGGCGGCGGTCGAGGCCGCCGGCGGAACCGTGGTCGGCGAGGTCATGCATCCACGCGAGACCTCTGATTTCTCGTCCTACCTTCTGCAGGCGCAGGCCTCGGGCGCGGATGTCATCGCGCTCGCCAACTCCTCGGGCGACACGATGACCGCTCTGAAGCAGGCAGAAGAGTTCGGCATCACAGCCGGCGGGCAGGATATCGCCGGAATGCTGCTGTTTCTCACAGATGTCCATGGCGTCGGCCTCGAGATCGCGCAGAACCTGACGTTGACGACCGCGTTCTACTGGGACGTGAACGACGAAACCCGCGCCTGGTCTGAACGGTTCGGCGAAAGGATGGACGGCAAGATGCCGACCATGGTGCATGCCGGCGTCTACTCGTCGGTGATGAACTACCTCAAGGCGGCCGAGGCATCGGGCCAGGCAAAGAGCGGATCGCAGGTCATGGAAACCATGCGCGGCATGGATATCGACGACTTCTTCAACCACAACGCCTCCCTGCGCAAGGACGGACGGGTCGTCCATGACATGTATCTCGTCAAGGTCAAGACGCCCGAAGAATCGAAGGGTCCGTGGGACTATTACAACGTCCTGCGCACCATTCCGGGCGACGAGGCTTTCCGGCCGATCGAGCAGAGCGATTGCCCGCTCGTGAACGGGTAAAGGGACATCATGACGATGGCTACCGTTTCGGCGCGCAACGCGCCGGAGGGCTCCCGTGCCGCATTGTCGGCACGGGGTCTCAGCAAGACTTTCGGAAATTTCCAGGCCGTCAGGGATGTCGATATCGACATCCGGCACGGACGGATCCACGCGTTGATTGGCCCCAACGGCGCCGGCAAAAGCACGGTGTTCAACCTGCTCACCAAGTTTTTGCAGCCGAGCGCGGGAACGATCATGTATGGCGAAACCGACATCACCCGCATGGCGCCGGCCGATGTGGCACGGCTGGGCGTCGCCCGATCGTTCCAGATCTCTGCCACCTTCGGAGACATGTCACTGGTGGACAATGTCTGCGTGGCCTTGCAGCGGCCAAACGGACTTGCCGTGCAGTTCTGGCGCTCGCTTGCAAGCCTCTCGCGGCTGAGGCCCCGCGCCATGGAGCTTCTCGGTCGCGTCGGTCTTGCGGACATGGCCGATCACCGGGCCGCCGACCTTTCCTATGGACGCAAGCGCGCCCTGGAAATCGCAACCACGTTGGCGCTTGATCCGCGAGTGCTGCTTCTCGATGAACCCCTGGCGGGCATGGGCCAGGAGGATGTTGAGACGATGTCCTCGCTCATTTCCGATGTCGCCCGGGACTGCGCCGTCCTGATGGTGGAACACAATATCAAGGTTGTTGCCGACATTGGCCACGACATCACCGTGCTGCAGCGCGGAGAGATCCTGACGCAGGGCAATTATGCCGAGGTGAGCGCCGATCCGCGCGTGCGCGAAGCCTATATGGGGACCGAGGACGATGACTGATGCTTCCGCGACGACGCGCGAAAGGCGGGAAGCCGCGCAACTGAAAGTGCGCGGCCTGGAAGCCTGGTACGGAGAGAGCCAGGCGCTTTACGGCGTCGACCTCGACATCTATCCCGGCGAGACCGTTACCCTGCTGGGCCGCAACGGCGTCGGCAAGACCACCACATTGCGCAGCCTGATGGGGATCGTGCGCAAACGCAAGGGAACGATTGAGTTCGATGCGCGGTCTATCCTGCGCCTGCCGCTGCACCGGGTCGCACATGCCGGCATCGGTTTCGTGCCCGAGGAACGCGGCATCTTCGCCTCGCTCAGCGTCGAAGAGAACCTGATGCTGCCGCCGATGGTGGCCCACAGCGGCAAGGCGATGTCGCTCGACGAGATCTACACGCTGTTTCCAAACCTGTTGGAGCGCCGGCACAGCCCGGGCACCAGGCTTTCGGGCGGCGAACAGCAGATGCTGGCGATTGCGCGCATCCTGCGCACCGGCGTCAGCCTGATACTGCTCGACGAGCCGACCGAAGGACTGGCTCCGGTGATCATCGACCGGATCGGCGAGATGCTGAGGGCGCTGAAAGCCCACGGGCTCAGCGTTCTTCTGGTCGAGCAGAACTTCCGTTTCGCGGCCAGGATCGCCGATCATTTCTACGTCATGGATCAAGGCAGGATGATCGACAGCTTCTCCGTCTCGGAACTGTCCGGCAGGCGCGAGACGCTGAACAAGGCACTGGGAGTATGACATGACAATGATTTTTGGCGTGCCTCTGGTGGTGCTGACCGGCCAGTTTCTGATCGGGCTCATCAATGGCTCCTTCTACGCGCTGATGTCGCTTGGACTGGCCGTCATCTTCGGGCTCCTGCGCGTGGTGAACTTCGCGCATGGCGCCTTTTACATGCTTGGCGCCTTCACCGCCTGGATGCTGGGCCAGTATCTGGGGCTCGGCTATTGGGCATCGCTAGCGCTTGCGCCCGTCATCGCGGGCATTGTCGGCGCTCTGGTCGAACGGACCATGTTGCGCCGTCTCTATGATCTGGACCACCTTTACGGTCTGCTGCTCACATTCGGCCTGGCACTGCTTCTGGAAGGCCTGTTTCAGCATTTCTTCGGTTCATCCGGGAAACCCTTTGCGGCCCCGGACGAAATGAAGGGCATCCTGCGCACCGATTTCGTGACGGTTCCGATCTACCGCGGCTGGGTTGTCGTTGCCTCGCTGCTGATCTGTTTCGGCACGTGGGCGCTGATCGAGAAAACCAAGATGGGCTCCTATCTGCGCGCCGCAACCGAAGATTCCACCCTCGTGCAGGCCTTCGGGGTGAATGTACCGCTGCTGCTAACCTTGACCTACGCCTTCGGCTGCGCGCTTGCGGGGATCGCCGGCGTGCTCGCCGCGCCGATCTTTCAGGTCAGCCCGACGATGGGTTCAAACATGATCATCATCATCTTCGCGGTGGTCGTTGTCGGCGGCATGGGCTCGATCCTCGGCGCCATCGCCACAGGCTACCTCCTTGGCATTGTCGAGGGGCTGACCAAGGTCTTTTACCCCGAAGCCGCGAATATCGCGATCTTCGTCATCATGGCGGCCGTCCTGATGATGCGTCCGGCGGGTCTCTTCGGAAAGGAATACTGACATGATCGAAGCCGAAGAATTCGAGACGGTGGCGGAAACCACGCGTCCGCACCGGTTGCAGCGCATCCTGGTGCTTGCGCTGATTGCAGCGCTGATGCTGCTGCCGCTCTGGGTCTATCCCGTGCTGTTGATGAAGCTGATGTGCTTCGCGCTGTTCGCGTCGGCGTTCAACCTGCTGCTTGGCTATGGCGGCCTTCTGTCCTTCGGCCATGCTGCGTTCTTCGGCGGTTCCGCCTATGTCACGGCGCATGCGCTGAAGGTCTGGGAAGTGAACCCCGAATTTGCCATTCTCGCAGGCGTTGTCGCCGCGCTTGTGCTCGGCCTGATCATGGGGCTTCTGGCGGTGCGCCGGCAGGGCATTTATTTTGCGATGGTCACACTGGCGCTGGCGCAGATGTTTTACTTCTTCTGCCTGCAGGCCCCTTTTACCCATGGCGAGGACGGTATCCAGGGGTTCTCGCGCGGCCGCCTTTTCGGGCTCATCGACCTCTCCGACACCACCGCGCTCTACTCCGTCTTCACGATCGTCTTCGTCGCCAGCATCTTCGCGATCTGGCGGATCGTGCATTCGCCCTACGGGATGATCCTGCAGGCCATCCGCGAGAACGAACAAAGGGCGATCTCGCTCGGCTACTCGGTGCAACGCTACAAGCTCGGCGCCTTCGTCCTGTCGGCGGGCTTTGCCGGTCTGGCCGGTGGGCTCAAGGCGATCCTGTTCCAGTTCGCCACGCTGACGGATGTGAACTGGCACATGTCGGGCGAAGTGATCCTTATGACCCTGCTCGGCGGCATCGGCAGCATTGCCGGGCCGATCGTCGGCGCGGGGCTGGTCGTCACCCTGCAGAACTATTTCGCCACCACCGGTTTTCCGGTAACCACCGCACTCGGTGCAACTTTCATCGTCTGCGTTCTGCTGTTCCGTCGCGGGATCGTGGGCGAGTTTCGCCATCGTCTGGCGGTCAGGAGCAAGCAATGAACACCGAGATACCACGGAGCGCCTTCCGGGTGCTTCCCGACTGGGTCGACTTCAACGGTCATATGGGCGACTTCGCCTATGGCATCGCCTTCTCACGCTCGGTCACCGCGCTGATGGAGAAGATCGGG
Organism: Martelella sp.; assembly: GCF_984369615.1. NCBI lineage: Bacteria > Pseudomonadati > Pseudomonadota > Alphaproteobacteria > Hyphomicrobiales > Aurantimonadaceae > Martelella > Martelella sp. Next base: position 6,067 of record NZ_CFHTCS010000173.1, read on the forward strand.
CTCGACGATGCCTATCGCGCCGAAAGCGAGGCGACGCTCTACACGCTCGAGATGCGGATCGGCTATCAGCGCGAGTGCCATGAGGGCGACGCCTTCAGGGTGAGCACAAGGGTGCTCGCGGTCGACGCCAAGCGGATGCACCTCTATCAGGAGATGCTCGACGAAAGCGGGGAGCGGCTGGCCTGGTGCGAGCAGGTGCTTCTTCATGTCGCCCGAAAATCCGGCAAGCCAAGGGCCGCGCCTTTTCCTGCAATTGCCGCCGCTCGCCTGGAGGCGTTGCAAACGGCACAGCGGGACGAACCTTACCCGGACTGGCTCAATCGGCGCACCGGTCTCGGTTGAAACGCCCGGCTTGCCTGATCGGACTCTTCCCGGGGGCCGGACTGACATTTCGGCCTGGTGAAAAGGAAGACGGCCACCGCGCGTGGTGGCCGCCTCATTGCTTCTGGGACTTCGCCTACAGGACTTCGAATAGTCCCGCCGCGCCCATGCCGCCGCCAATGCACATGGTGACGACAACATGGCGCGCGCCGCACCGCCTGCCCTCGATCAGGGCGTGGCCGACCATGCGCGCGCCCGACATGCCGTAGGGATGGCCGATCGAGATCGCGCCGCCGTTCACGTTCAGCAGCTCATCGGGAATGCCAAGCTGGTCGCGCGAGGGGATGACCTGTGCGGCGAAGGCCTCGTTGAGCTCCCAAAGACCGATGTCGTCAACGCTCAGATCGTGGGTGGCAAGAAGCTTCGTGACCGCGGATATCGGGCCGATCCCCATCTCTTCGGGCGAAACCCCGGTCACGGCGATGCCGCGATAAAGGCCGAGCGGAGCGAGCCCACGGCGTTCCGCCTCGCGCCGCTCCATCAGCACCGCGGCGGAAGCGCCATCGGACAATTGAGAGGCGTTGCCGGCCGTCACGAACGCGCCCTGCGACACCTGCTGGCCATCCTTGAAGACCGGGGCAAGGCCTGCGAGACCGTCCAGGGTCGTGGAAGGTCGGTTGCCCTCGTCGCGCTCAAGCGTCACCGCGCGCATCGTGGTTTCGCCGGTCTCGCGGTCGGTGACCTGCATGACCGTGGTGAGCGGCACGATCTCGTCATCAAACCTGCCCGCGGCCTGCGCGGCGGCGGTGCGCTGTTGCGACTGCAGGGCATAGGCATCCTGTGCCTCGCGGCTCACGCCATTGCGGCGCGCGACGATCTCGGCGGTTTCCACCATCGCCATATAGGTTGCGGGCAGCCGCTCGCTGATCCATGGGTCCTGCCAGTGACGGGTGTTCATCTCAGGCGTCTGCACCAGCGAAATCTGCTCGACTCCGCCGCCGATCGTCACCGCCATGCCGTCCGATATGATCTCTTTGGCCGCGATCGCGATCGCCATCAGGCCGGACGCGCATTGCCGGTCGACGCTCTGGCCCGGAACGGTCACGGGAAGGCCGGCGCGCAACAGACCGGTGCGCCCGATATTCATATGGGTGGTGCCCTGTTGCAGGGCGGCGCCGACCACGACATCCTCGACCTCCGCGGGATCAACGCGCGCGCGGGCGACGGCGTGCTCGATGGCATGGCCGATCAGCCGGGGCGCGGTGGTGGCGTTGAATGCGCCGCGATAGGCCTTTCCGATCGGCGTGCGGGCGGTCGAAACGATGACGGCTTCCCTCATGACGGGGTCTCCTTGTTGTCTGTGGCAGGATCGCGCAACAGCGCCTCGGCGCAGGCCCGCAGTTCAGGCGTGAGCAGGATCGGGCGTCGGGTGGCGCGGTCCACATAAACGTGGACGATGCGCCCGCGGGCGGCACATGCGCCGCCCGCCCGGTCAAAAAGGCCAAAGCCCCAGGTCAGGCTGGTTCGCCCGATGGCCTCGACGCGGGCGCCGATGCTGAGCCTCGCGGGGAAGGTAATCTCCCGGAAGTACTGCGTGCCGTTTTGCACCACCAGACCGATCGGTCCCTCGGCCTCGGCGGAGAGATCGAGCGCGCCGTGCTCGATCAGCGCCATATTCATCGCCGTATCGAAATAGGACAGGTAGGCCACGTTGTTCACATGGCCATAGATGTCGCAATCGTTCCATTGCGCTACCGTATCGTAATGCCAGGCATAGGCGCCGCGCGGAAGCGGCGCGAGACGTTCGCTCATCGCTCTAGTCCTTCTTCGCCAATGCCGCGCGGGCATTGGCGATGATCCGGTCAACGTGATCGAGACCGGCCATCACCTCGATCTGACCGTCGAGACTGGCGATCTCGTCGAAACGGTCACCGACGGTTTCGGGCGTGAATTCCTGGCCTGCGAAGCACACGCCCTGGCTTTCGACCAGCGCCAGACGCGCGACAGTGCCTGCGCCTGCAAGCAGCGCAATGCGCGAGGGGACATCGCGGCTGACCAGCCAGACCGCGGCGGGCGACACCAGTTCGGGCGCGAGCAACTCCAGCATTGCCGGGTCCATCATGTCGCCGGTCATGCGCGTGGCGGCGGTGGGCACGATGGCGTTGACGTGAATGCCGTATTTCGCGCCTTCGAGATGGAGCACGTTCATCAGCCCGAGCACGCCCATCTTGGCGGCGCCGTAGTTGGACTGGCCGAAATTGCCATAGCTGCCGGAGGTCGAGGAGGTGACGAGAATGCGGCCGTATTTCTGTTCGCGCATCTGCGCCCAGACGGCCTTGGTCGCGATCGTCGTGCCCATCAGATGCACCTCGACCACGCGCCGGAAGTCATCGATTTCCATCTTCGCGAAAGACTTGTCGCGCAGGATGCCGGCATTGTTGATCAGCACGTCGATCCGACCGAAGGCCGAAAGCGCCTGCTCGACCATCTCCGCCATATCGGACTCGGAGGCAACGTTGCCGGCATTGGCGATGGCACGTCCGCCCGCTGCGGTGATTTCCCGCACCACGGCTTCGCTGGCCTCGGTGGTGCCGCCGCTGCCGTCGCGCGCGCCGCCGAAATCGTTCACCACGACGGCCGCGCCGTGGCTGGCAAGCATGAGAGCGTGGGAACGGCCCAGTCCGCCGCCCGCGCCGGTGACGATCGCCACCTGATCCTTGAATGAAACCGACATATCTATCTCCTCCGAATTGTTTGTCTTGATAATTCCGGTTTTGTCCGCGCCCGTCTTGC
>NZ_CFHTCS010000174.1:0-9025 GCF_984369615.1 Martelella sp.
GGCGGCGAAGGCGGTGGCATCTGCATAGGACATGGGTTCCGGCTCCTGTCTTTGGGAGGCGGGGGACCATCCCCCGCGCGACAGGCGCCCGAAGTGTCTGACCGGATCTGCAATCACCCGAGGGCGTTCGGACTTTTCCCGAATCCCCGAGGGCGGCACGCGCGCGTAAGCCGACCCCTTTGGGGTTGAATGTCAAAGAGACGGATCGGACCAAGGTTTGCGAATGGAAGCGGGGGTGGTTTTTCGCATCTGACAGGATGCCGGATACCCGTCGCAGATGCTCTGCCGCGTCAGCCTTGCCACCATGCTGGCATCAGGATCGTGTTCCTTCAGGCCAGAGATGGCTGCCGCTTGTCCTGATCGGGATGGCGGATTGCATGGTGAAGCCGGATTGGGCCCGTCCGGTGCAGACATCCCATCCTCACGGCCAGAGACCCTGCGATCGGGTCTTCAGCTCCAAAGCCCATCGGCAATTTCGCGGGCAACCATCGCGCGGGCTTTCATCATCAGATCGTCGCCCGATGTATCGATGTGACCATAGAAGCGCGCACGGCCGCCATGGGCAGTCCATTCGGCATAGCGGCAGTATTCACGGGCATCGAGCCGGAAAACGCGCATATCTTCGGCCCAATGGGGCTTTGGCTCCACAACAACGGTCATGCCGTCGCGGCTTTCCTCCCAGGGCAGTGTACGCTCCAGCGGACGGTTTTCCCGATCCTGAGCAAATATTTCATCAACGTCGATGCTGGCAGCCATGGCGGCTCTCCAAAGAAAAAGCCCGATCACGAGGATCGGGCGAGTTACGGAAACGGAGCGGTTAGAACGGGGCGACCGAAGCCGCCCCGCATGAGTGCTATTCAGCAGCGACCATATGCTGTTCTTCCTCATCGTCAGCGGGGTCGTCCTCGCCATCGCCGGAGAGGAAATCGGGCAGATTGTCGGCTTCCGCCGCAGTGCCCGATGCCGGGTCGACTTCGATACCCTCGTCCGCCATGCGCAGCGGCTCAGGCAGCCAGCCGGTTTCCGCCAGCAGGCGTTCGGCTTCCTTGGCCATGTCGCCCTTCTTGAGATGTCCGATCAACTCGGCGGCCCGGTCTCCGGCCCCTTCACGTACAGCTTCAAGGATACGCGGCTTGGTCACGCGGCCGAGATAATTGCCGACCGTCGGCCGCCAGCCCACGGCCACCATGTCGAGGCCGGTCGAACGGGCCAGCCGGTCAGCCTGCGACAGGCGGATGTCCAGCCCGTGCTGGCTGACGCCCGTGCCGCTGTAAGGGTTCGGCTTCTCATAGAGCGCATTGACACCGAAGCTGACGCAATGGGCGAGTAACTCCATGCGCGACCCATCGTCCAGATCGGTCAGCCAATCCCAGAGGGCGGCATCGTCTGCCGGGACATGATCGCCCCAGCGTTCGTGGCGGTCAGCGATAGCCTTGGCCGACGCGCTGTCGCGCAGATCCTCGGCCTGTGCGGGCAGATGAACCTCCCGGACCTGGGCTTCGAGGCATCCCTTGCTGGAATGCGGCATGAAGCAATCCATGGCCAGCCTGTGCAGCAGTGCCGTCATAGCGACATGCGGGTTTACTGCCACCGCATCCCGCAGCGCCAGCGTGCGATGCGCGGTCAGCTCGCTGACCAGGCGATCGGGCAGCGGCTTGATGATGTCGGCCTCGTCTTCCTCCTCAGTTTCGACCGCCTGGCCGCCCAGCGTGATAACTGCACCCATGCGGCTTACCTCCGGTTCTGCCCGCTGGATCACCTCGCCGGTTTCCGGGTCAACGATTTCAGCTTCCGGTTCCGCAGGCGTTTCATCCTCGGCGCGAACATAGCCGCGCTCGATCAGCAATGCGCCATCGGCGTCGATGCTGATGAAGACACCCGCCATGCTGATCTGGTCCGGCTCGAAGGTCATCGGACGGCGCTCGAAGGTTTCCAGAGCCAGTTCGATCTCACCCAAGCGGGCGTCGATCTCGTCAGGCAGCTCGTCCGCCTCGCCATATTCGACTTCAAGCCGGTCATACTCGTCGCGCAATGCTTCGCGGGTGGCGCGTTCCTCTTCGCTCAGATCGACCGTGGTGCCGACAATCTGGCGTAGGCCATGGTCGTGACCATAGGGGAAGGTGATGGCGACCTCGATCCATTTCCAGCCCTCGGCGGCGATGGCTTCGCCCTCGGCCTTCAGTTTTTCGCCCACCAACCGGTCGAGCAGCACCGGATCTTGCAGCCAGCCACCATCGTCCTGCTGAAAGAGATCACGCAGCACGCAGCCGCCAGCCTCTTCATAGGCATCGATACCAACGAACACCGCCCGTTTGTCGGCGGCGCGGACTGTGGTTTCGGTCAGCAGGCGTCGGATGTGGTAGGGTTCCTTCTGCCAGCCATCCCTGATCGCTTCCCAGACCTGCTCCTGACGGGCATGGTCAGAACTGACGCTGAAGGCCATGAGTTGTTCCAGCGTCATGCCGTCCTCGGCATAGACGTCGAGCAATGCCGGTGAGACGGAAACCAGACGCAGGCGCTGTTTCACCACCTTGGAGTCCACGAAGAAGGCGGCAGCGATTGTTTCCTCGGTCATGCCCTTTTCGCGCATGGCCTGGAAGGCGCGGAATTGGTCGAGCGGATGCAGCGGTGCGCGCTCGATATTCTCGGCGAGCGATACCTCGTCGATCAGCACATCGGCGCTGGCCTCCGACACCACGCACGGGACCGGCGCGATCTTGGCGAGGCGCTTCTGCTTGACCAGCAGTTCCAGCGCCCGGAAGCGGCGACCGCCGGCGGGCACCTCGAACATGCCGGTTTCCTTGCCCTCGGCATCCACGACCGGGCGGACATGCAGGGACTGGATCAGGCCGCGACGGGCGATAGACTCGGCCAGCTCCTCAACAGAGATCCCGGCCTTGACGCGCCGGACGTTGGACTGGCTGAGCACCAGTTTGTTGAAGGGAATGTCGCGCGAGGATGACAGGGTGATCTTTTGAACGGCAGTGGCCATGTCAGTGTCTCCATGACGGACGCCGGTGAGCCTCTCTCTCCGGCTATCAGCCCGTCACGAAGCGAAGCGCCGCCCTCTTCCTCTGAAGAGAGCGACGCCAGCCGCAGAACCTGAAACCCGGAAATCAGGCACTCCGGTTTTCCGTATCGGCGGATGTACGGGAAAAGCTCGCGCCGACGCGGTAGAGCAGACGTTCGGCGGCGCGGATGCTTCCGGTCTCGCGAGCCGCCTCGGCCCAGACCGAGATCGGGAAATCGCCGGTGAACAGCAGATCGCGCTCGATGCCCATGCCGAAGGGCAGCCGGACTGACTGCATCTCGCCAAGGCTCCACGAACCCAGTTCGGGATAGCCGAGATCAGCCAGGCCGAACATGATGTCGCCATCCTCATCCAGTTCGGTAGCGAGCCAGACGCCTTCACCGAGGGGATTGAAGAACTTCACGACCGGGATGTGATCCTGATCGCGCTGGCGACCATTCACCAGCAGGCGGTCTCGCTGTGCGCCGGTCAGGAGGATCATGCCGCAGCCCTCCGCTCAGTTACGCTCGCATCCGGCTCTCCGGTGTCCTCGGCAGGCAGATACGACAGCAGCCAGTCCGCCGCCTTGCTGGCCTGCGAGGCCGCGCGGACAATGGCGCGGGAATCCTCGCGCATGACCTCCAGCCACGATCCGATGTAATCGGCATGGCGGACGGTCGGCACGATCCCGAGCGCGGCGCAACTGAAAGCTGCGGTCTGTTCGGCAATCATCTCCTCGAAGGCGTATTTCTTCGAGCCGAACGAGCCGGTCAGATCGCGGTTGAGACGGCTATGATGGCCGCTGGCGTGACCCAGCTCGTGCAGGGCTGTGCGGTGCCAGTTGATCGGCTCGAAATAGGCTTGCGGAGGCGGCACCTGCACATAGTCGAGGGACGGCATATAGAAGGCGCGATTGCCACCGATACGAAAGTCGATGCCGGTGGCCCGGATCAGCGCCTCGACCCGAGGCTCGATCAGGCCCGGCGGCGGTGGCGGCGCGACTGCCGTGATGTCATCGGGCAGGCCATCGCATTGTGCGGCATTGAAGACCGTGAACCGCTTCAGGAACGGTATGGCATGCGCATCCTCACCCGTCTCACGGGCACGGCGTTTTTCGTCCTCGGGGGTGAAACGGTCGGCATAAACGACGGTCGTGCCGCGTTCGCCCTTCCTGACATTGCCGCCAAGCGAAAGCGCCTGGCGGAAAGTCAGCCACGCCTGACCGGGGAAACCATGCTGGATGACAGCGCCCCAGAGGATGAGAATATTGATGCCGGAATAGGACCGGCCGGTTGAAGCATTTCTCGGCAGGCCCAGCGGGGCGGTATCAGGCGACGCACCCCAGGGCTGGACCCATGGCAACCGCCCTTGCTCCAGCTCGGCGATGATCTTGTTGGTGATGTCGTCGTAAAGGTTGCTGCGCGCGCCACCTTCCGCGAGGTTACGACCCTGTCTGGCCATCGGGATGATCTCCGCGACGGGCGCCGGAAGCCTCTCCTCCAGCCCTCAACCCGTCACGGAAAATCCGTCCGTACTCTCACTCTGAAGGGGGCGTTGCGGGGATCTCCCCGCAGAAGGGGTAGGCAGAGACCAAGGCTCGGCCGCAGGGGAAGGCGTTCCCCTATCCGGACTTCCTTGAAAACTGTCAGAAACTCGCGTATATTTCCAACAGGAGAAAGACGATGACACGGCTGACCGAACAGATTCTGGCACATACGACGGGACTTCCCGAAGGGATGCCCGTGTCCGCCAAGGGCTTGCTCCACCTCGGAAACCGGGCGGCCGTGGATCAGGCATTGTCGCGTCTGTCCGAGCGCGGGCAGCTCATCCGCGCCGGTCGTGGCGTCTATCTGCGTCCCATCGCCAGTCGGTTTGGCACGCGCGCACCTTCGGTCGAGCAGGCTGTGGAGGCCCTCGCGACCCAAAAAGGGGAGATCATCGTCTCGAACGGAGCCGCCGCGGCGAACGCGCTTGGCTTGACGACGCAGGTGCCCGTCCGCTCGGTCTATCTGACCTCCGGACGCAGCCGAAAGATGCACCTCGGCAAGCAGGTCGTGGAATTGCGGCACGCGCCGCGCTGGCAACTGGCCCTGGCCAACCGCCCCGCAGGGGAGGCCGTGCGGGCGCTGGCTTGGCTCGGCCCCGAAAGGGCGGAGGCCGCGCTCACGACATTGAAACGGAAGATGCCGCCCGGCGTGTTCGGCGAACTGGTCGCCGCCGCGCCGCAGTTTCCGACATGGCTCGCACAGAGCGTCGGAAAGGCGGCCTATGGCTGACGTTTTCCTCCAGCTTTCGGCCGAGGATCGGCGTGATGCACTGGGCGTCGCTGCCGACCGTTCGGGTCGCCCCACCCATCTTCTCGAAAAGGATGTGTGGGTGGTGTGGGCGCTGGCGACCCTCTACGCGGCACCGCTCGGCGAGCATCTGGTGTTCAAGGGCGGCACGTCGCTGTCGAAAGCCTATCAGGTCATTCGCCGGTTTTCGGAGGACGTGGATCTGACCTACGACATTCGGGCGATTGCGCCCGATCTGGTTGGGGACAATGGCGAGGGTCTGCCGAAGACACGAAGCGAGGAAAAGCGCTGGTCCAGCGAGGTCCGTCGGCGGTTACCGGCATGGGTCGCGGAAACCGTGCAGCCTGTGATCGAGACCGCACTGGCCGTCGAAGGTCTGGCGGCGGCCGTCCGGGTCGAGGATGAGAAGCTCTTCATCGACTATGAGGCGACCGCAGCCGGGTCCGGCTATGTGGCTCCAAGCGTCATGCTGGAGTTCGGCGCGCGCTCGACGGGCGAACCCGCGAGCTTGCGCGACGTCGTCTGCGACGCGGCCGGCCTGATCGACGGCCTGGTGTTTCCGACGGCGCGGCCGCGCGTCATGCACGCGGAGCGGACCTTCTGGGAGAAGGCGACCGCCATCCACGTCTTTTGCCTCCAGGAGCGGCTGCGCGGCGACCGCTTCGCGCGACATTGGCACGATGTTGTCCGACTGGACGAAGCCGGCTTTGCGGAAGCCGCTTTTGCCGATCGCGACCTGGCCAACGCTGTCGCCCGGCACAAGTCGATGTTCTTCGCAGAGAAGGCTGCCGACCGCACGCCGATCGACTATGCAGCGGCTGTCAGCGGCGGCTTGCAACTCGTGCCGGTCGGCGATGGCGCGAAGGCGTTGGAGGATGACTATGCCCGCATGGTTGAGGATGGACTGCTCTTCGACGACGAGGAGCCGTTCGAAGCGCTCATGGCGCGGTGCGCTGATATAGCCGCGCGCGCGAACAGAGCAGCCAAGTAAGAAACTGGGAGGACCGGGGGTATATGAGCGAAGTCGAAGAAGAGCGAAAATTCCAGTTTCTGCGGGACGGCGATGCCGAGCCATCTGAACTGGACTGGAACAAGGGGATCGAGAGCGCCCGCAAGGCGATTTCTGAGGCAATGAACGCCAAAAATATCGCATTTCTGCTCGGCGCCGGATGTTCTTCCCTGATGAAGGACAAAAAGGAACTCGGCATTGCGACCATGGCGCCGCTGGCCGAGGAGTTTTGCGGCGAAACCATCGAGGCACGCGCGGCGGGATTCTACAGCGATCCGCCAACAGCCGGCGCTGTACCGGCGCCGTGGCGGCTGACCAAAGACGAACTCGACTATCTCGATGCGCTCGGGGTCGACCTGGCGAAGGATTACAGCCGTAACCTGGAACGTATGATGGAGGTGCTGTTCGCGCAACGGTTCGTGCTGCGCCAGAGCGAGAATCCCGATCTTCACCCCTATCGCGCTGTTCTCGACGGCATCATCAAGAAGGTCCAGGACTTCCTATGGACCCGTGTCACCCAAGGGGCCTTCGCCACGGAGGGCGACACGACCGTGCGCGACCTCTACGAGCGTTTCTACAAGAAACTGGTCCTACGCGATCGGTCCTTGCCCCGGCCCTGGGTGTTCACGACCAACTACGATCATTTCAGCGAATTGGCGATGGATCGCCTGGGCATTCCCTATGCCAACGGTTTTTCCGGCGTCGTGGAACGCCGCTTCAACCCGGCGATCTTCCGCTATGCTCTGGCCGAGCAGCTCGACGTCGCCAGCCGCAAGTGGACCGCCGTGGACGCCTTCGTCTATCTCTGCAAATTGCATGGTTCGGTCACTTGGACCGAGGACGATCATGGCCTCTTCCCGATCAAGGAAGTCTGGCCACCGGAATCCACGAACCAGATGCTGATCTATCCGACGCCGGCGAAGCAGAACTCTTCGCTCGGCTCGCCCTACGCAGACCTGTTCCGGGAATTTCAGTCCCGGATCGTGCGCGAGCAGAGCGTTCTCATCACGGCCGGCTACGCCTTCGGCGATGAGCACCTGAACAACATCATCTACCAGGCCCTAACGATCCCGACCTTCCGCTTGGTGATCTTCGCGGCGCCGGATACGGACGGCGAGATCGCCAAGCTGCGGGCGCTGCGCGATCCGCGCATTTGGATCATTGGAGGCAATGGTCCTACCGCGGGGACGAGGGCGCACTACTTCGACATGATCGTCGAGCATTTCATGCCCCAGCGCCCCAGCGACAGGATTGATGACGCCGTCCGCAAGGTGTTGTCGGAGCTGGCGCCGAAAAGGGGCGACGAGACAAAGGATGGCGAGGCATGAGCCACGACGATCGCAAGCGGGCGATCGGCAAGGTGGTCTCGGTCGCGGCCGACCGCTTTGTCGTCGAGATGCACGTCGGCACCGACAATTTCACGGTCGTCGGCTTCGACGACGTGCATTATGTGGCGCGGCTGGGATCATTCCTGATGATTCCGTCGCAGTCGGAATATGTCGTGGTCGAGGTTGTCGGCTTGCGTGAACGCGATGCGAGCACGCCGTCGGAGCGGGGCGACTTCGACCGGGCTGGCTCCTCAAAATATCTGGATGTGGTGCCCGTCGGCATGTTGCCGATGCGCAGCGACGCGTTCCGCTTCGGTGTGTCGGTTTTCCCGTCCCTCTATGCGGACGCACTCTATGCCCTGGACGGCGAACTCGATCGCATCTTCGAGACCGAGGCGGCCGTCGTGCCGTCAATCGGCCCGGATGGTGGCGTCTGCCAACCAGAAGGCGCCACGCGCTACCGGGTTCTGCCAATCGGCAAGTCCGTGGTGTTCGAGGACTACGACGTCAAAGTCCGTCTGAACGAGTTCTTCGGTGGCCACGTTGCCGTCCTGGGTAACACCGGCAGCGGCAAGTCATGCACGGTCGCCTCGGTACTACAGTCTCTTTTCGACAAGCCGGACGAACATCACGCTCGCGGAGCGACGTTTATCGTCTTCGACGTGAATGGCGAGTATCACGAGGCGCTTGCTCCTTTGGCAAAAGACGGCGGCATCGGCGTCCATCGCGTAACCCTTGATGGGACGACCGCTGGCTTTCGGATGCCGCACTGGTTCCTGGAAATGGCAGAATGGGAACTGCTTTTGCAGGCGAGCGAGCGAACGCAACTGCCGGTCCTTCGGACGGCGTTAGGTCTGACAAGTCTCTTTCATGCCAACACGCCAGACGCTCTGGCTCTGCGCGAGCACTTTGTCGCCACTTGCATCATCGAGTGCTTTCGAGGTGCGGATGGCGACTCCCCAGTGTCGAAGTTTCAGCGCGTCGTTTCTCTTCTTCAGAAGTATCCGACGAACGATCTGAATATGGCGTTGTTGAACCGTTTCAGTCCGAATTTTCAATACGGAAATTTTTCTGGCAACAACCAATCGGCATTTCTGGATGAAGTAAGGAAGAAGCTCCAGAAGGATGCTCCCTTACCAGCCTACAATCGGACGCCGTTCTCTTTCGATGAGCTGCACGAATGTCTGGATTTCGCGATCCTTTATGAGGAGGCCCACGGCAACCGTCAAATCCGAGATTACTGCTCGTCCATGGTCACGCGGCTCAGATCTCTCCAAGAGAGGACTGAATATGCCTTTTTACGTCACGAAGGAGCTGACGTTGGTGCGGCTGAACCGCCCCGGGTTTGCCGGAGGCTGATTGTCATTAGTTACGCGGCCATGTC
>NZ_CFHTCS010000175.1:0-8981 GCF_984369615.1 Martelella sp.
GCCGGCATCATCGCCAATGCCGGTACGCTCGGCATTCTCATCCCGCCATCCATCGTCATGGTCGTCTACGCGGCGGCGACCGATGTGTCCGTCGGGCGCATGTTCCTCGCGGGCATCATTCCGGGCCTGATCGCCGGCTTCATGCTGATGGCGGCCATTTATGTCATGGCGCGGATCAGGAAACTGCCCGCCGAACCCTGGAAGGGCTTTCTGGAGATCGTCGAGGCCGGAAAGGATGCCGGCTGGGGCCTGTTTCTGATCGTCATCATTCTCGGCGGCATTTATGGCGGCGTCTTCACGCCCACGGAAGCAGCCGCCGTCGCAGCCGTCTATGCCTTCCTGGTGTCGATCTACATCTATCGCGACATGGGCCCGCTCAAGGGCATGCGCTGGGTCGAGGACACCGACAGCCGGCGCGCGAAGACGGGCTTTCTCGCCTCGGTTTACGGCATTTCCTTCCTGTTTGTGTTCCTGATCCTCGCCTTCTTTGCCACCGATGGCATCGAAGCCACCTGGGCGAGCCTGACATCAAGGGGCATTGCCGGCGTCGTCCTCGCCATCGGCGTCGTCATTGCCTATACGCTCTGGCGCGGCGAAAATGCGAAGGCGAGCCAGGTGCCGGCCTATCTCGTCGCCGGCGTGCCGATCTGGTACCGAAACCTGAAGGCCAATATCCTCAAGACGCCGTTCTGCATCTCGCATGAGGATACCCGTCACACGACCGTAGGGGCAGCAAAGACCACGGTGATGCTGATGTTCATCATCGTCAACGCGCTGCTCTTCGCCCATGTGCTGACGGCGGAACGCATTCCGCAGGCGATTACATCGGTCATGGTCGATGCCGGCTTCAACTGGTTCACCTTCCTGATCGCGGTCAACATTCTGCTTCTGATCGGCGGTCAGTTCATGGAACCGTCCGGCCTTCTCCTGATCGTCGCGCCGGTGGTGTTCCCGATCGCAATGGAACTCGGCGTCGACCCGATCCATCTCGGCATCATCATGGTGGTCAACATGGAAATCGGCATGATCACCCCGCCGATCGGGCTCAATCTGTTCGTCACATCGGGGATAACGGGCATGAGTCTGATCAAGGTGGTGAAGGCCGCAGCGCCCTTCGTGGCGGTGCTGTTCGTGTTCCTCATCCTGGTCACCTACGTGCCGTCGATTTCTACGGCGCTGCCCTACTGGCTTATGGGGCCGGAAATCGTGACGCGATAACCTCTCGCGACCAGTCCCCCGGTGGTTCTCTTGCCTTTCGGGGGACTGTTGCAACGCATGGGCACGATGCGATCCGCAGCGCGAAAGAAGGTCAAGCGGAAGGCGAGGCAGCGGCGTTGCGTGATCAGATTTCGATCTGCATGCCGAGTTCGACCACCTTTTCAGGCGGCAGTTTGTAGAAAGCCGTTGCCCTGAGTGCGTTGCGGTTCAGCACGGCAAACAGCTTCTCCCGCCAGCGGCGCAGGAAGAAGGCATCCTGAGAGGGAACGATCGTTTCATGGCCGACGAAATAGGTGACATGCTCGAGATCGATGCTGTCGTCGGTCTCGCCGAGAAGCCTGAGCGCGACCGGGATGTTCGGCGACTGCATGAACCCGTAATGCACATGCACCACCGAGAAATTCTGCCCGAGATCCCGGACCTCAAGCCGCTGGCGGGCGTTCACCTTCGGCATCTCCTCGCTCTCGACATGCAGGAGAATGATCCGCTCGTGCAGCACCGGCAGATGCCAGAACTGATGCTGGAGCGCCGGCGGCACGTGCGGCAGTGACGCGGTCAGGAAAACCGCTGTTCCCGGAACCCGCGGGACATCCTTGTGGCGCAATTCTTCCAGAAACGCATCCAGATATTGCCCCTTCCGGTTCAGATAGGTGATGAGCCGGCCGCGACCGGCCGCCCAGGTGCGCATGACAATGAAGACCCCTGCCCCGACCGCCAGCGGTAGCCAGCCGCCCTCCATGATCTTCAGGCTGTTGGACACCAGGAAGGTCAGGTCGATCAGGGCAAGACAGATTATGAGCGGCAGGACGAAACGGGCTTTCCACTTCCACCGGTAAACCATCACGAAATAGAGCAGGATCGTGGTAATCACCATGGTCGTGCTGACGGCGATGCCATAGGCCGCCGCCAGATTTTCCGAACTGCGGAAGGCCAGCACCAGCGCCACGGTGGAAACGGCCAGAAACAGATTGATCGAGGGGACATAGATCTGCCCGGTTTCTTCCGCGGATGTCTGGCGGATCTCGACGCGGGGAAACTGCCCGAGCTGCACGGCCTGCCGTGTCAGGGAAAAGGCCCCGGAGATGACGGCCTGGGACGCGATGATGGTGGCCGCCGTTGCCAGCAGGACCAGCGGAATGCGCAGGAAGCCGGGGGCCAGGCCATAAAAGGGCTCGCCCGCATGGGCGCTGTCGGACAGCACCAGAGCACCCTGCCCGAAATAATTGAGGACGAGGCAGGGAAAGACGCAGACAAACCAGGCAAGCCTGATCGGCGGGCGTCCGAAATGCCCCATATCGGCATAAAGCGCCTCGCAACCGGTGACGGCAAGAAACACCGCGCCCATCACGATGGCGGTCATGCCCGGTCTTGCAAGGCCGAATTCGACTGCATGGACCGGGCTGAGGGCCTTCAGCACAACCGGGTGATGAATGATTTGCGCAAGGCCGAGCAGCGCGATGGTCAGGAACCAGACGAGCATGATCGGCCCGAAAAAGACGGCGACACGCGCCGTACCGCGCCATTGGACCGAAAAAAGCCCGAGCAGAATGACGATGGTGATCGGGATGATATAGCCGGCGATCGTCGGCTCGACCGTCTCGACGCCTTCTATCGCGCTGAGCACGGAGATCGCCGGCGTGATCATGCCGTCGCCATAAAGAAGGGCCGCGCCGAACAGGCCGACCACCAGCAGGGCGCCCTTGCCCCTGCGCGAAGCGCCGCGCCAGGGCTGGAGAAGGGCAAGAAGCGCCAGAACCCCGCCCTCCCCGTTATTGTCGGCGCGCATAACCAGCAACAGGTATTTGAGCGAAACGACGATCACCAGCGACCAGACGATCATCGACAGAATGCCGAGCACGGAGGTCTCGTCCGGCGTCGCCTTCCCGAGCGCCGTGCGGAAGGCATAGAGCGGGCTGGTGCCGATATCGCCATAGACGATGCCAAGCGCCGAAACCGACAAAGCCGCCAGCCCTGCCGGCTGTTTTTCGTCCTGCCCGGTCGTCAACGTCCCGCCTCCCGAGAAATACGCGCGACCCAGCCAGCGCGATTTCGTGATGGTTTCAGATTTTCCGCGAATATCCAAGGGCACACGATGCAAACACGCCGCACGCCTAAACCGCCCGGTCTTCGCGCCGGCTGATCATTCCTCGTCTTCCCTGCCTTTGGCGCCGCGCGTTATCGCGCCGCGAAGCCCGCCGCTGACGAGCGCGTTCACATCGTTGGCAACGAGCAGCGGATCGATGCCGCCCCAGGTCATCAGATAGCGCGAGCGCCACTCCGGCGCGAACTTGTCCTTGTAGTCGCGCAGGCCCGCGAAATTGTAGAAATGGCCGCCAAGCCGGGAGACGGACCCCGCAACATGGTCCCAGATCCTCGGGTGACGAGAGGATTCCAGTCCGGTCAACGGCGCCATTCCCAGCGAGAATTGCTGAAAGCCTTCCTGCCTGAGGGCGAGCATCAGCGCGACGAAAAGAAAATCCATGGTGCCCGAAGGCGCGCTGGAGGCGTGACGCATCAGATCGATGGTGCCGACTTTTCGTGTCGCGGTCTCGAAGATGTTGGCGAAGGCGACGATCCGGCTTTCCTTGCGCACCAGCGCCAGCCGGAAGTTCTGGAGATAATCCTCATCGAAACGGCCAAGCGAGAACCGCTTTTCCCGCACATGTTTCTCGCCGAGCCATTCGTCCGAGATCGCTTTCAGTTCGGCCATCAACGCTGCGGAATGGGGCGGCGCGGCAATCTCCATCCTCAGGCCGTCACGCGTCGCGCGGTTATAGGCCTGCCGGAGCTTGCGCCGTTCCGGCCCCTCCAGGGCAAAGGTTCCGAGATCCACCACAGCCTCCTCGCCGAGCTTGCTCGGTATGAAACCGGCATCGACAAAGGTAGCCAGATCGTCGGCCGCGATCTGGTAGAAGGCCGGCCGGCAATTGGCCCGCTTCGCTTCGGAGACGAAGGCATCGATCAGTTCTGAGGTCGCGTTTTTCTGTCCGACAGGAGGACCGAGAGCCACGAAGCTGCGGCCATGGCGGCCATACATCACGAAGGCACTCTGATCATCGGAAAACAGAAACAGCTTGTCTCCCGACAGCGCAAAATTCGCATCGGGATCATCCTGACCGGCAATCAGCGAACGCAGGAGAGCGAGATCGGCTTCGGAGCCTGATGGCGAGGCCCCTGCCCTTGGCCTCAGCGCGAGGAACAACAGCACGATCAGCGACACCGAAACGCTGATGCCGGCCGTGCGCAGCGCCCGCGGCATATTCGCGTCGAATGCGAACTGCCACCAGCGGGAATGGGAATATTCGGCATCCTGCTGGGCGAACAGGAAAAACAGGACAACGCAAATGGCAAACCCGGCCCAAAGCGCAAGCGATGTCATGGAGTGCTGGCCGGCCGAAAGCGGCGTCCTGCGATCGAAACGATCCCGTGAGACCCAAAGCACCGCCGCCAGAAAGGCAAGCGCGAAAGCGAGACCGAAATCGAGCCGCTGAAGGAGCAGGGAAATCACGGCGAGACCCAGGATCACAATCGCCATGTAGAAGGCGCTGCGCGAGCGCGCCCGCAAACCATTGGCAAGCACGATGAGAATGCCGCCAGTCACGCCCATGATCACGTTTGAAAGCTCGAAGAGGCCGAGCGGAACCGCCGGCTGCAGCTCATCAAGAATGGCCTTCGGGATCGGCACGATGCCATCCAGAATGAGGAAGAGTCCTGCGAGAAAGGTCAGACCGGCGGCGGCGGTCGGCATCAGAGCGGTCAGGGAAGAAAGCACAGAAAGCGCGCTGAGCGCCTTTCCCGTCGGCTTGGCAAGCGGCGCTATTCTTTCGCGGATCTCCACGCCGACAAGGATGAGGACGCCGGCCAGAAGCGGCAGAAGATAGTAGATGATCCGGTAGACGAGCAGCGCCGCGGCGATGCCGGCCGCCTGATCCGACACGGTTGCGAACGCGCCAAGGATGACGGCTTCGAAAACGCCGACGCCGCCCGGAACGTGACTGAGCACCGCAGCAACCGCCGCCGCTGCGAAAACCGCAACGAAGGTCGGGAAGGTAACGACCGCCGATGCGCCGGACGGCAACAGGATATAGAGCGTTGCCGCCGCGAAGATGATGTCGAGGAGCGAGAACAGAATCTGAAGCGCCGCATCGCGGGGGGGCGGCATGACAAATCTGAAACGGCCGAACCCGATCGGATGCCGGGCAACCGAACTCCACGCGACGCCAATCGTCACCACGGCGAAGGCCGCAAGCGCCGCGACCCTGATCGTTTCGGTCGACAACGGAACGAAGTGCTCCATTGCCGCCGGATGCCAGGCGATGGCCGCAAAGCCGATCACGGTGACGCCGATGCCGAAGGCCATTGCGCAATAGGTCGAGACCACGGTGATATCGGCAATGGAGAGACCAAGGCCGCGATAGAACCGATACCGGACGGCTCCTCCGGACAGGACGGCAAGCCCGATTGAATTGCTCAGCGCATAGGCGGTAAAGGAGCCCAGTGACAGGGTCGGAAGGGGCACCCCCTTGCCGACATAGCGCAGCGCCGACCAGTCATAACCGATCAGCGCCGCATATCCGCCGGCGGTGGCCAGCAGGGCAACAAGCAATGAATGGGTCGGCGTCAGTTTTATCCGGCTGATGACCTCGGAAATCGTGATCCCGTGCAACGCCTCGTAGACGGCGAATGCGCCGAGGCCGAACAGAATGAACGTGGCCAGCACAGGTCCGAACTTCCGGACGAATGAGACTGCTCGGCGCTTGGCCGGTATGGGTTGATCGCCTTCAGAAACCATGGATGACCCGACAAAAAGGGCGGCCCGAAGAACCGGCCGCCTAACCGTTCGGAATCGTAACGTGCAGTTGGCAAATGGTCAATTTGCCATGACCGCGTCATCGTGCCTGAACACAGGCATCATGTTACCTGACCGGTCCTACCTCGCCGACCTTCTGAGCTGCGCCAATCCCAGCAGAAATCCAAGCCACAGCGCGATGATGTGGCCGATGTCGGCAAGCGGATCAAAAGCAAACGCAATCTTCAGCCCGATCATCAGGAGCACGACCGCCAAAAGCGGAAACCGCCAGCGCATGCCGGACAGGGCAAGTCCGACAAGCCCGAACCCGCCCAGCGACATGCCGACATCATGCGCCGCCGACAGGCCCGTGGTGTCCGGCCACAGGGTGATCCCCAGCAGCAGCAGGCACGATGCCGCAAGATCGAGGGAGAAGAACAGGACAAGGGTCGAGACACTGCCCCGCTTCCATTCCGTATAACCCAGAATGGCGGCCGCGAAGAAAAACTGGCGGATCAGCATGCCCCGGTCGTGGGAGAGAAAAGTGGCCGTCACGAACCGCCAGATTTCTCCCGACCATACGGCATCCTTGCCGATGCCCCAGTCTGCCAGAGCGCTTGCCGGCAATTCGCCGGAAAAGGTGCCGGCCAAGGCATTGGCGACCAGCATGACCGCCAGAAACGCCAGCGTAAAACGAAAGCGCCGGAGTGTTGCATAGAGTATCAATATATCAATCCACTCCGGAAGGCGGCAGACAATCAGGCTATTCTTCTGCCAAAGGCGGAAGCCGCCGCGGATAACCATTTAGCCGGGCTGCCGCCGATGGCGAGAGCGCGGCGCTCGCTGCCTTTCTGATTGGCCTGGTCCATATCCGCCCCTTCACGTTTTCGCTGGATCGAACCAGCCGCCAGGCGGGGCAAAGCGTATCATCTTCTCGGTGCCCCAGGTGCCGGGCTTGTATTTTTCCGGCTGCGCCTTGTCGTCGAGGATCGGCTCGAAGATCGTCCAGGCGAGTTCGGCGGCGTCCTCGCGCGTGAACAGTTCGCGCCGGCCGGCCATGGCATCGCCGATCAGCCGGTCATAGGGCGCGAGATCACCGACGCCGTCATCGACGGCCGCAAGTTCCACCGCCTCGCCCCGCATGTCCTCGCCCGGCGACTTGCGCCGCGCGCCAAGGCCGATCGCGATTTCCGGGCCCAGCCGGAAGCGGACATAATTGGCGCTGGAATGCTCCACCGTGTCGAAAAGCGCGATCGGCGGGCGCTTGAACCGGACCACGACCTCGGTCGCGTGCACGGGCAGGTTCTTGCCGGCGCGGATGAAGAAGGGCACGCCGCTCCAGCGCCAGGTGTTGAGGTGAAACCGCACGGCGGCAAAGGTTTCCGTCGTCGAGCCGGCGGCAACGCCCGGCTCGTCAAGATAGCCGTCGAACTGGCCGCGCACCACGTCGTCATGCGTCAGCGGTGGGATTGCCTTCAGGATCTGCACCTTTTCGTCCACCAGATCGTCGGACGAACCGGTCACCGGCGGCTCCATCGCCAGAAGCAGCAGCACGTTGACCAGATGGTTCTGGATCACGTCGCGGATGCAGCCGACCTCGTCATAGAACTTGCCGCGTCCCGCCACGCCGAAATCCTCGGCCATGGTGATCTGGACGCTGTCGATATGGTCGCGGTTCCACACCGGCTCCAGAAAGGCGTTGGCGAAGCGGAAATAGAGCAGGTTCTGGATCGCTTCCTTGCCGAGGAAATGGTCGATGCGGAAGATCGCATCCTCCTCGAACACCGCATGCAGCACGGCGTTGAGCGCCTCGGCCGATTCCAGATCGCGCCCGAACGGCTTTTCCACCATCAGCCGGGCGCCGCTGGCGATGCCCGCCTTGTCGAGCCCGCCCGCCACCGTTTCAAACAGCGATGGCGGGATGGCGAGATAATAGAGCGGGCTCTTGGCGTCGCCGAGCGTCTCGCGCAGCGTGTCGAAGGTCGACTGGCTGCGATAATCGCCGGAAACATAGGATAGAAGCCCGGTGAATTTCGCAAACACCGCCTCGTCGATCGCCTCGACATGGGTCTCCACCGCGTCCCGGGCGCGGGCAATCAACTGGTCGAGGGTCCAGTCGTCGAAGGCGACGCCGATCACCGGCGTCACCAGCGCGCCCCGCTTCACCATGGCGTAGAGCGAGGGAAAGATCATCTTGTGGGCCAGATCGCCGGTCACGCCGAACACGACCAGGGCGTCGGATTTTTGCTCCGTCATCGTCTCGACCTCCGACCCGTCACGATTTTTCCAGATGGCCGCCGAAGGCGTAGCGCATCGCCGAGAGAATCTTGCCAGCAAATTCCGCCTCGCCGCGCGAGGAGAACCGCTCGAACAGCGCCGATGACAGGATCGGCGCGGGAACGCCGGTGTCGATTGCCGCCTGCAATGTCCAGCGGCCTTCGCCCGAATCCGACACCCTGCCATCGAAGCCTTCCAGATGCGGGTTCTCCTTCAGCGCCGCCGCGGTCAGGTCCAGAAGCCAGGAGCCGATCACCGAACCATGACGCCAGACCTCGGTCACGGCCGCGAGATCGATGTCGAACTGGTAGTATTCCGGGTTCGAGAGCGGCGTGGTCTCGGCGTCGACTTCGCGTTCTGCCTTGCCGGCATTGGCCGCCTTCAGCACGTTCAGCCCTTCCGCATAGGCCGCCATCACGCCGTATTCGATGCCGTTATGCACCATCTTGACGAAATGGCCCGCCCCGGTCGGCCCGCAATGGAGATAGCCCCGCGATGCCGTGCCCGTGGATGCGTCCGGCGCTGCCCCCTCATCGGCGCCCGGCGCAAGCGAGGCGAAGATCGGGTCGAGCCGCTTGACCGCCGCCTTCGGGCCCCCAATCATCAGCGAATAGCCGCGCTCGAGACCCCACACGCCGCCCGACGTGCCGGCGTCGATGAAGTCGATGCCGGCGGGCGAAAATTCCGCGGCGAGGTC
>NZ_CFHTCS010000176.1:0-8953 GCF_984369615.1 Martelella sp.
TACCCGCTGATCATCCTGACGATCTTCTTCGGCGTCTATCCGGAACCGATCTTCGCGGCGATCCACGGGCCGGTAGCCCAGATCGTTCAACATTATGACGCTGTTCTGGAATCCACCAAGAACATCGCGCTGCCGGTATACTGAGACAGGATCTTTTGGACATGACCTCGGAACTCCTACTTTCAAGTCTGAAGCTGATCATGCCGGAGCTGATCCTTTCGATCGGCGCCATGGTCCTGTTGATGATCGGCGCATTTGCCGGCCGCAAGAGCGGCCAGGTGATCGTCGGCCTCTCGGTCTTTCTTCTGATCGCGGCTTTCGTCGCTCTGTTCTGGTCGGGCTCGGGCACGGCCTTCAACGGCTCGCTCACTTTCAACGCCTTCACCCGCTTCATGCAGGTGCTGGTGCTGATCGGCGCGGCGCTGTCGATGATCCTTTCGGTCGGCCACGAGGAGCCGGAATATCTCGACCGTTTCGAGTTTCCGGTGCTGATGCTTCTGTCGACCACGGGCATGATGCTGATGGTTTCGGCCAACGACATGCTGGCCTTCTACATGGGCCTCGAACTGATGTCGCTGCCGCTCTACGTGATCGCGGCGATCAACCGGGACAGCCTGCGCTCGACGGAAGCGGGCCTGAAATATTTCGTCCTCGGTTCGCTGTCGTCCGGCATGCTGCTCTACGGCATATCGCTGATCTACGGCTTTACCGGCAATATCGGTTTTGAGGCGATTGCCAACCAGATCTCGCTCGGCGAGACCGGCCTCGGCTTCATCTTCGGCATGGTGTTCGTGCTGGCCGGCATCACCTTCAAGATCTCCGCCGTTCCCTTCCACATGTGGACGCCGGACGTCTATGAGGGCGCGCCGACGCCGGTGACGGCCTTCTTCGCCTCCGCGCCGAAGGTTGCCGCCATGGCGATCATCATCCGCCTGCTGATCGATGCCTTTGGTCCGGCTATTGACCAGTGGCGCCAGGTCGTGGTCTTCATCGCCATCGCCTCGATGGTTCTCGGCGCGTTCGCGGCGATCGGCCAGCGCAACATCAAGCGGCTGATGGCCTATTCCTCGATCACCCATATGGGCTACGCGCTTGTCGGGCTTGCCGCGGGTACGGAAGTCGGCGTCAGCGGCGTTGCCATCTACATGGCGATCTACCTGTTCATGACGCTCGGCGCCTTCGCCATCATCATGGCGATGCGTTTGAAGGAAGGCGGCAATGTCGAGAACATCGACGATCTCGCCGGTCTTTCGCAGACCAAGCCGGTCATGGCCGTGGTGCTGACGGCGCTGATGTTCTCGCTTGCGGGCGTTCCGCCGCTGGCGGGCTTCTTCGGCAAGTATTTCGTTTTCCTGGCCGCCATCAACGCCGAACTCTATACGCTGGCGATCATCGGCGTACTGTCCTCGGTCGTCGCCGCGTTCTACTATCTGCGCATCGTCAAGGTCATGTGGTTCGACGAGCCGACCGTGGAGTTCTCGCGGGTTGCCGTGGAACTGCGATTCGTCTTCGGTCTGAGCGGCCTTTTTGCCATTGGCTATCTGCTATTCGGCGGGCCGCTGAACTCTGCAGCCCAGGCGGCCGCGGCGGCGCTGTTCTAGATGGCGGCGGGAAACCCCGCCGCCTCATTCCGGCATGAGGCGCTCGGCGCGGTCGCCTCGACCAATCTTTCCGCGATGGAGCGGGCGGAGGCCGGTGATCCCGGTCTGCTCTGGGTCACGGCGGATGAGCAGACAGGCGGACGGGCGCGGCGCGGCCGCAACTGGATTTCTGAGCGAGGCAATCTCTATGCCTCGCTTCTGCTTGTCGATCCGGCCCCCCTTGCAGCCTTGTCGTCCCTGCCGCTGGCGGCGGCCGTTGCGGCGCATGGCGCGATCAGCCGGGTGATGGCGGGTCACGGCGCGGAGGTCGCCATCAAATGGCCGAACGACGTGCTGATCGATCGTCGCAAGGTCTGCGGCATCCTTCTGGAGGCGCGGAGACTGGCGAACGGCCGCTTTGCCGTCGTCGTCGGGATCGGGATCAATGTTGGATTTTCACCGGAGGACACCCCATATCCGGTGGCAAGACTGGCCGATTATGTCGCCGGCGCCGATTCTGACGTTCTGTTTGCCCATCTGTTCGAGATCATGGCGGAAGAGCTTTCGATCTGGGATGGCGGGCGTGGCCTCGGCCGGACCGTTTCCCGCTGGCGCGCTGCCGCCTGCGGCATCAACGAACGGATCACCATCAATCTGGCCCGCGAGCAGGTCTCCGGGCTTTTTGCCGGCATCGATGACGCCGGCATGCTGAAACTTGAAACGGAAGAGGGCACGCGCACCTTTGCTGCTGGCGATGTCTTCTTCGATAACAATAAGAACGGATAACGCTTAAATGGCGGACAATAAAAACGAACTGGTTTTCCTGCCCCTCGGCGGGCTCGGCGAAATCGGTATGAACCTTGCCCTTTACGGCTACGGCCCCGCGGAAAAACGCGAATGGATCATGGTCGATTGTGGCGTCACCTTTCCCGGCCCGGAACTGCCCGGCGTCGACCTCGTACTGCCCGATATCGAATTCGTGCGCGAACAGCGCGGCAACCTCAAAGCCATGATCATCACGCATGCGCATGAGGATCACTACGGCGCGATTGCGACGCTGTGGCCGGGCCTCAACGTGCCGATCTATGCCTCGCCCTTCACCGCGGGCCTGCTGGAGGCCAAACGCGAATATGAAAGCTGGATGCGCGAAATTCCGGTGACGATCTTCAAGGCCGGCGACACCATCAATGTCGGTCCGTTCACGGTCGAGGGCGTGCCCGTCAACCATTCCATCCCCGAGCCGATGGCGCTTTCGATCCGCACCCCGCTCGGCAATATCGTCCATACCGGCGACTGGAAGATCGACCACGCGCCGACGCTTGGCCCCAAGACCGACGAAGCCCGTTTCCGCGCCATTGGCGATGATGGCGTGCTGGCGCTGATGTGCGATTCCACCAATGCCATGCGCGATGGCGTGTCGCCCTCAGAAGAGGAGATTTCGGCAAGCCTCAGGACGGTTATTGAAAATGCGGAAGGGCGCGTCGCTCTGACCACGTTTTCTTCCAATATCGGCCGTATCCGCTCGATCGCCAAGGCCGCCGACGAAGCGGGTCGCCAGGTGCTGCTGCTTGGCTCGTCGCTCAAGCGCGCGGTCGCGGTGGCGCGCGATCTCGGGATGATGGAAGGCGTGAAGCCCTTCGTCGACGAGGATGAGTTCGGCTATATCCCGCGCGACAAGGTGGTTGCGATCCTGACCGGTTCGCAGGGCGAGCCGCGTGCGGCCCTTGCCAAGCTCTCGCGCGACGAGATGCGCAATGTGGCGCTTGCCGCCGGCGATCTCGTGGTGTTTTCCTCGCGCGCCATCCCCGGCAACGAAAAGGCGATCCAGGATATCAAGAACGGACTTGTGGAGCAGGGCGTTCACATCCTGACCGACAACGAGGCTCTGGTGCATGTCTCCGGCCATCCGCGCCGCAACGAGCTCAAGCAGATGTATGAATGGATCAGGCCCGAAATTCTCGTGCCTGTTCACGGCGAGGCAGCCCATCTGATCGCCCAGAAGGAACTCGCCGAACAGAGCGGCATCGCCCAGGTTCCGCGCGTCAGGAATGGCGATGTTCTGCGCCTTGCGCCGGGCCCCGCGGAGGTGATCGGCAAGGTCGAGGCGGGCCGCGTGTTCAAGGACGGCAAGCTGATCGGCGACTTCGACGAAATGGGCATCGGCGATCGCCGCAAGCTCTCCTTCGTCGGTCATGTCGCGGTCAACGTGGTCCTGAACAGCAAGTTCGATTTCGCCGGCGATCCGGACGTGGTGCCGATCGGCCTTCCGGGTTTCGATGACGAGGACGAGCGGATGGAGGACGTACTGTTCGATGCCGTGCTCGGCGCCGTCGAAAGCATTCCGCGCTCGCGCCGCAAGGACCTCGGCATGGTCAGGGAGGCGGTGCGCCGCTCCGTCCGCGCCGCTGCCAATGAATGCTGGGGCAAGAAGCCGGTGGTGACGGTGTTTGTGAACCGGCTTGGGTGAGGGGGTAGCTCGGGCGAGGTTCCCCCGAACTTCCGGGCTTGCGCAATTCCGATCCCTCTTTCCGTATGCTACGGTTTTATTGAGCGCCTATCCGCCCCGATCTCCCCCCTTGAGGGGGAGATGTCGCGAAAGCGACAGAGAGGGGTAAAGGGCGCAAGCCCCAAAAAAGCCGCGTATGCCGACAGGGTTCACCCTCTCCGCCCCTGTCGGGGCATCTCTCCCTCAAGGGGAGAGATTGCGGGCTGCAGCGCAGAACAAGGCTCGAAGGCCAGAAGACGGCTGCAACGCTTGAGCAGCAGATCAGCGGGGCAACGGATTGATCCGATTTGCGCATCCGTAGATCCCTTTCAACCCGGCCGCCGGAACAGCCGGCTCTGTTCGAACAGGCCCTCCAGCTGGCTGATGCGCTGGCGGGTCTTGTCCCAGCTTTTGGCCTGCACCGCCTCGATCAGCGCTTCCACCACGAACAGCGTGACCACGGACGAGTCCCAGGCGGACGGAACCTCGATGCTGACCCTGAATGTGTGGCGGGCAAACTTGGTGACCGGCGAGGCCCACTGGTCGGTAAAGAGGATGATCTCGACGCCGTTCTCGCCTGCCACCCGCGCCAGCGTCGCCATGTCCTGCTCATAGCGGCGGATATCGAAGATCACCAGCACATCGCCGCTCGCCATGTTCAGCATATGCTGCGGCCATGAGCCGGAATTGGAGGACATCAGCGTCGTCTTCGGCCGGATGACCTGCATGTGGGTGTAGAAATAGCCCGCGATTGCCCCGGTGATGCGGCCGCCGACGAAATAGACGGCGCGGTCGAGATCCGATAGCAACGCGGCAGCGCCGCCGAATGTCTCCTGATCAAGCTGTGACAATGTGCGCCGCATATTGTCCATCGCCGCCTCGCCGAAACGGTTCAGGATATGCGTGTCCGGCACATTGCGGGCCAGCCGGTCATGTTTGGCGATCGGGTTGGAAAGGGTTGCCTCCAGCTCCTGATGCAGGCGCGCCTGAAACTCGGCATACCCCCTGAACCCCAGTTTCTGCACCATGCGCGCGACCGTCGGCGTCGACACGTCGGCATTTTCGGCAAGCGTGGTGATGCTGCCGAGGCCGGAGACCGGGTAGTTTTCGCTGATCGTGTCGGCAAGGCGCTTTTCCGAGCGCGTGAGTTCGCCGTAGCGCCCGGCGATGATTTCGGCGACTGTTCGGGACCCGTCGGTCAATCTTCGTCTCCTGTTTCCCGGGCATTTAGAAACGGCGCGGCCAATCCGTCAACGGCAAAAATGAATAGAAGTTTTCAAAGCGTGATTGACACCGCGCAAAAACTGAAGAACTATTTACAAAACCAAGAATTGCAGAAAATGCAGGGGAACAGATGTTGGGAAAGCCCGGGCTGTTGAGCGCCCGAGACGGCGCGCCTGTGATTGTCGAGCGTGCGTTGGGTCAAAGCGAGGTGGTGCTGGTTTGCGAGCATGCCGGCCGCGCCATACCTGATCGCCTTGGCGATATGGGCCTCTCCGCCGAACTTTTGCAAAGCCACATCGCATGGGATCCGGGCGCACTGGCCGTTTCGCGGCTTCTGAGCGCGGCGCTGGACGCGACATTGGTCCACCAGCGTTTCTCGCGCCTCGTCTATGACTGCAACCGGCCGCCGGAAGCGGCCGACGCCATTCCCGAAATCAGTGAAATTTACGCCGTTCCCGCCAATCGCGGGCTGGGCCCGGTGGCGAAGGCCGAGCGGGCGGAAGCGCTCTATCTTCCGTTTCACGAGCGCATCGATGAATTGCTGGATGCGCGCGCCAGTGCCGGGCGCGACGCCGTTCTCGTGACGATCCATTCCTTCACGCCCGTCTTTAAGGGAAAAAGGCGCGACGTCGAGATCGGCATCCTGCATGACGCCGACAAGAGGCTTGCCGATTGCATGCTCGACCGGGCCAAGGCTATCGGCGGCTATGACGTGCGGCGCAACGAACCCTATGCGCCGGTAGACGGCGTGACCCACACGCTGCGCCGTCATGCGCTGCCGCGCAAGCTGCCGAACGTCATGATCGAGATCCGCAATGACCTGATCGCCGATGCGGCAGGGCAGGGCGCGGTCGCCGGCTTCGTTGCCGGCCTCTTGAGCCAGTGCCTCGACGGCAGGCGGGAGGTG
The DNA here is from genome assembly GCF_984369615.1 of Martelella sp. Lineage (NCBI taxonomy): Bacteria > Pseudomonadati > Pseudomonadota > Alphaproteobacteria > Hyphomicrobiales > Aurantimonadaceae > Martelella > Martelella sp. Next base: position 6,197 of record NZ_CFHTCS010000176.1, read on the forward strand.
GCCTGATGCCTGAGGCGATCAAGACCTATGTCCGCTACGTCGACGGCTTCAACCGCGTGGTCGGCCGCATCGCCATGTGGCTGATCTTCGTGATGATGGGCATCCTGCTCTGGTCGTCGGTCTCAAAGACCTTCTTCAATCCGTCGCTTTGGACGCTGGAAATGGCCCAGTTCGTGATGACGGCCTATTACCTTGTCGGCGGCGCCTATTCTCTGCAACTCGACAGCCATGTGCGCATGGACCTCATCTATGGCCGCTGGACCCCGCGCCAGCGCGCCGTCGTTGATGCGGTCACCGTGTTCATGCTGTTCACCTATCTGATCTTCCTGCTGATCGGCGGCGTGTCCTCCACCAGCTACGCGCTGAAATATGGCGAGACCTCCTATTCGAGCTGGTCGCCCTATATGGCGCCGATCAAAATCACCATGGTCATCGGCATTTTCCTGATGTTCCTGCAGACGACCTCGATCTTCTTCAAGGATCTGGCGAAGGCTTTGGGGAGGCCGATCGCATGAGCCTCTCCTATGAATTGATCGCGCTGCTTCTGTTCTTCTCGATGATGCTGAGCATGCTGACGGGCCAGCGCGTCTTTGCCGCGATCGGCTTTGTCGGCGTGGTGGCGGCGGCGTTCCTCTGGGGCACCGGCGGCTACGAGATCGGCTTTTCAGCCGGCATGAAGCTGATGAAGTGGTATCCGATGCTGACGCTGCCGCTCTTCATCTTCATGGGCTACATGCTGTCGGAATCGGGCATTGCCGAAGACCTCTACAAGGCGTTCCACGTCTGGATGGGCGGGCTGCCGGGCGGACTTGCCGTCGGCACGATCGCGCTGATGGTGGTGATCTCGGCCATGAACGGGCTGTCGGTTGCCGGCATGGCCATCGGCGCGACGATCGCGCTGCCCGAACTTTTGCGGCGCGGCTATGACAAGATCATGGTTTCGGGCGTCATCCAGGCGGGTTCCTCGCTCGGCATTCTGGTGCCGCCAAGCGTGGTTCTCGTGCTTTACGGCATGATCGCCCGCCAACCCGTCGGCAAGCTCTGGGTCGCGGGCGCGCTGCCGGGGCTGATGCTGGCGGCCATGTTCATCATCTACATCGTCATCCGCTGCCGCCTGAACCCGGCGCTCGGCCCTTCGCTGCCGAGGGAGGAGCGCGACATGCCGCTTGGCGAGAAGCTGAAGCTCCTGCGCGCCGGCATCATTCCTTTCCTCATCTTCTTCCTGATGATGGGCCTGTTCCTGATGGGGGTGACCAGCCTGACGGAAAGCGCCGCCATCGGCGCGCTTTCCGCACTCGTTGCCGCGCTCGTCAAGAAGCGGCTGACGTGGAAGCTCCTGAACCGCACCATGGAGCAGACGCTCGGCATTTCCTGCATGTTCATGTGGATCATCCTGGCGGCGCTCTGCTTCGGCGCGGTGTTCGACGGGCTCGGCGCGGTGCGGGCGCTGGAAACTCTGCTGCTGGAGCGCTGGGACCTCGGCCCCTGGGAAATCCTGATCATGATGCAGATTTCCTACATCATCATGGGCACGTTCCTCGATGACACGGCGATGCTGGTGATCGTCGCGCCGCTCTACGTGCCGCTTGTCGGCCATCTCGGCTTCGATCTCGTCTGGTACGGCGTGCTCTACACGATCACCTGCCAGATCGCCTATATGACGCCGCCCTTCGGCTACAACCTGTTCCTGATGCGGGCCATGGCCCCGCGGGAGATTTCGCTGACCGATATTTACCGCTCCGTCTGGCCGTTCGTGATCATCATGATCCTCGGCCTGGCGATCGTCACGGCATTTCCGCAGATTGCCCTGTGGTTGCCGAACCTTGTCTACGCGCGCTGAGGCTGATGCGCGTCGGCTTGCGTCCATCGGACGTTTGTGAATGCAGGTCCCGGCACGCGGCCGGGCCACGTAAAAGCTGAGAAGCAAAACAGAGGGAAGCAGCAATGACCAACAGACGCAGTTTTTTGAAGAATGCGGGCCTTGCGACCGCAGCCGGCGCCACCGCGCTTGCCGCACCCGCCGTCACCCGCGCCCAGAGCAAGATCACCTGGCGCCTGCAGACCTATGCGGGGCCGGCGCTGGCCGAGCACGTCATCAAACCGTCGATCGATGCCTTCAACACGGCCGCCAACGGCGAGATGGAGATCCAGCTTTTCACCGCCGACCAACTGGTGCCGACGGGCGAACTCTTCCGCGCCATGCAGCGCGGCACGATCGACGCCGTCCAGTCGGACGACGATTCGATGAATTCGCCGCTCGATATCAAGGTGTTCGGCGGCTATTTCCCCTTCGCCTCGAAATTCAGCCTCGACGTGCCGACGCTGTTTTACGAATACGGTCTCGCCGAGATCTGGGAAAAGGCCTATGCGGAAGTCGGCGTGCAATGGATTTCCGCCGGCGCCTGGGACCCGTGCAACTTTGCCACCGTCAATCCGGTGACGAGCCTTTCCGACCTTGAGGGGCTTCGCATCTTCACCTTCCCGACGGCCGGCAAGTTCCTGTCGCAGTTCGGCGTCGTGCCGGTCACGCTGCCCTGGGAAGACGTGCAGGTCGCCATGCAGACCGGCGAGCTTGATGGTCTCGCATGGTCGGGCATTACCGAGGACTACACCGTCGGCTGGGCCGACGTGACCAACTACTTCCTCACCAACAACATCTCCGGCGGCTGGTGCGGCTCCTTCTTCGTCAATTCCGACAAATGGGCGGAAGTGCCGGAGCATCTGAAGGTGCTGTTCCGCATGTGCACGGACAGTTCG
>NZ_CFHTCS010000177.1:0-8929 GCF_984369615.1 Martelella sp.
CCCGCCTGGTTGGACAGCAGGACGCCCTGGTTGCGGCCGCCGATCTCGCCCTTGAAGGGCTGGTAGTCGTGGAACAGGCGGTTCATGATCGCCGTGCCGCGTGTATCGGTCAGAAGCTCGGACTGGTAGCCGATCAGGCCACGGGTCGGGGCAAAGAAACGCAGGCGCACGCGGTCGCCGCCGGATGGGCGCAGTTCGACCATTTCGCCCTTGCGCTCGGCCATCTTCTGCACGACGATGCCGGAATGTTCCTCATCGACGTCGATGACGACTTCCTCGACCGGCTCCATCAACTGGCCGGTTTCCGCGTCCTTGTGCATGACGACGCGCGGACGCGAAACGGCAATCTCGAAGCCTTCGCGGCGCATGGTCTCGATCAGGACAGCGAGCTGCAGTTCGCCGCGACCGGAAACATAAAACGAATCCTTGCCCTCGGCTTCCTCGATCTTCAGCGCGACATTGCCTTCCGCCTCTTTCAGCAGGCGGTCGCGGATGACGCGGCTCGTCACCTTGTCGCCCTCGGTGCCGGCAAGCGGACTGTCATTGACGATGAAGGACATGGTGACCGTCGGCGGGTCGATCGGCTGGGCCTGAAGCGGCTCGGTCACGGACGGGTCGCAGAACGTGTCGGCAACCGTGCCCTTGGAAAGGCCGGCAATGGCGATGATGTCGCCCGCCTGGGCTTCCTCGATCGGCTGGCGCTCGATGCCGCGGAAGGCGAGGATTTTTGACACGCGGCCGGTCTCAACCGTCTTGCCGTCCTGGGAGAGGACCTTGACCGGCTGGTTCGGCTTGATCGAACCGGAGAACACGCGGCCGGTGATGATGCGGCCGAGATAGGGATTGGCTTCCAGCAGCGTGCCGATCATCTTGAACGGACCTTCCGCAACCTTCGGGGCCGGCACATGGTCGACGACGAGGTCGAGCAACGGGCCGAGGCCCTGGTCCTGCGGGCCTTCCGGCGCGGTGTTCATCCAGCCGGCGCGACCGGAGCCGTAGAGAATGTGGAAATCGAGCTGTTCGTCGGTGGCGTCGAGTGCGGCAAACAGGTCGAAGACCTCGTTGACGACTTCATCGGCGCGGGCATCCGGGCGGTCGATCTTGTTGATGGCGACGATCGGTTTCAGGCCGACCTTCAGCGCCTTGCCGACCACGAATTTGGTCTGCGGCATCGGGCCTTCGGCGGCGTCCACCAGCACGATCGCGCCGTCCACCATGGAGAGGATGCGCTCCACCTCGCCGCCGAAGTCGGCGTGGCCGGGGGTGTCGACGATGTTGATGCGGGTATCCTTCCAGACAACCGAGGTTGCCTTGGCGAGAATGGTGATGCCGCGTTCCTTCTCGAGGTCATTGCTGTCCATCACGCGCTCATCGACGCGCTGGTTTTCGCGGAATGCGCCGGACTGCTTAAGGAGCTCGTCAACGAGCGTCGTCTTGCCATGGTCAACGTGCGCGATGATCGCGATATTGCGAAGTGCCATTTTTATCGATCTCTGGGGCTGGGCGCGGGCATGTCGCAACGGCGGGAGGACCGCTGCCAATTGGGAGGCGCCTGTTACACTTGCCGCGCTCTTACACATTTTTTGACGAAAACGAAAGAGAATGTTTTGTGGCAGGGCTTTGCGGCGGCCCGCGGTGACGCCTCCGGCGGCTTTCGGGGCATGCTTGCGCACCCTAGTCGAAGCCCAGAAGCAGGGCGCCCTGATAGAACAGGAAGGCGATCACCCAGGCATAGAGGAGCGAAAAGACAAGCGAGAAGGTCATGAAGCCCCAGGACCGGCTTTCGGCCTTCACGGTGGCCACCGTCGTCAGGCAGGGCGTGTAGAGCAGGCAGAACAGGCAGAAGGAATAGGCGGCCGCCGGCGAGACCGAGACGGCGATCTGGTGAGCGACGAGACCGGACGACATGGGCCGGAAACCTTCCGGCTTCCGGCCCGTTTCGAAAAGCGGCTTACGGTCGGATTACATCGTGGCGCCGACCTGCCACGGCACGAATTCATTGTCGCCGAGGCCGAGCGCTTCCGACTTGGTCTTCTGGCCGGAGGCGGTGGCGATCAGGTAGTCGAGCAGTTCCTCGCCCTTCTTGTGAAGGTCGGCGCCGTCGGAAAGAATGTCGCCGCAATTGAGATCCATGTCGTCCGGCATGGAGGCGAACAGCGCGGAGTTGGTCGCGACCTTCACCGTCGGCGTCGGCTTGGAACCGAAGGCCGAGCCGCGTCCCGTTGTGAAGCAGAGGATTTGAGCCCCGCCGGCGATCTGGCCGGTGGCCGAGACCGGGTCGTATCCGGGCGTATCCATGAACAGGAGGCCCTTCTCGCGGATCTGCTCGCCATATTCGAGAACGTCCATCAACGGCGTGCTGCCGGCTTTCGCGACCGCGCCGAGCGATTTTTCCAGAATGGTGGTCAATCCGCCCTGCTTGTTGCCGGGGGAGGGATTGTTGTCCATCGAGCCGTGATTGGCTTCGGTATATTCTTCCCACCATTTGATGCGGGCGAGCAGCTTCTCGGCGACCTCCTTGCTTACCGCGCGGCGCAGGAGTAGCTGCTCGGCGCCGTAGATTTCCGGCGTTTCGGAGAGAACCACAGTGCCGCCCATGCCGACGAGAAGGTCGGAGGCGATGCCGAGCGCGGGATTGGCGGTAATGCCGGAAAAGCCGTCGGAACCGCCGCATTGCAGGGCAAGCTTCAACTCGGAAACCGGAATTTCAACTCGGCGGGCCTCATCGACCTTCGGCAGGAGTTCCTTGATGTGGTCGACGATCTTGTCGATCGATTTCTGCGTGCCGCCGTTTTCCTGGATGGTCATCATGAAGAAACGGCTTTCGTCCATCTCGCCATGGATCTCGCGCATGCGGGCAAGCTGCATCTGCTCGCAGCCAAGGCCGACGAAAAGCGCGGCGCCGACATTCGGATGCGTCGCATAGCCCCAGAGAACGCGCTGCAGATTGTCGAAGCCGGGGCCAGAATTGGCCATGCCGCAGCCGGTGCCATGGGCAAAGGCGGCAACGCCGTCGACATGCGGATAGTTATCGAGAATGCCGGAATGGTTGATGATGTCGGCGGCGCGGCGGATCACCGTCGCCGAACAGTTCACCGTGCCGCAGATCGCGATATAATTGCGCGTGCCGGCGGAGCCGTCGGCGCGGCGATAGCCCATGAAGGTGCGGGGCACGACGGCGGGGATGGCGGCCTTCGCCGTTTCCAGATCGGCGCCGATCTCGTAGTCGCGGCCATGGTCGCCGAAGGTGCAATTGTGCACATGGACGTGTTCGCCGGCCTTGATGTCGCGCGTGGCATAGCCGATCAACTGGCCGAACTTGAGAATGCCGCCGCCTTCGGGAATGTCGGTATTGGCGATCTTGTGCCCACGGGTCACCGGCTTGTCGAGCGGCACGCCGAAGCCAAGCGGCGTATCACCCGTGTCGGCGCGCCCGGCGAGGATGGACACCGTGTCCTTGGGGTGGAGTTTGAGACAGAGATCAGCCACGATAATACCTCCCGACCGGGTGCTCCCCGGGACAACTGCATTGGTCCGGGCGCCGCCGCAGACGAGCGACGCCCGGCGCTTGCCTATTTCACGGCCGCTTCGGCCATGGCGCGGGCGCCTTTTTCCACAAGGCCTTCATAGGCGGCGACGAGGCCTTCAACGAAGTCCTTGTTGTCCTGAAGCGTCTTGGGGAACACGTCGGAAACGCCGATCAGTGCGGTGACCTTGTCGCGCGGGGTTGCACCCGCGTCCGACAGCGCCTTGAGCCTCTCGGCGAGCGGGTCGCGCACGTCGATCGGGTTGCCGCGCTCGTCGACGCCGCCGACGTAACGCATCCAGGCTGCGATCGCGAGCGAGAGGCCCGGAACCGGCCGGCCGGCGTCGAGGCCTTCCTGAACCGTCTCGAGAATGCGCTGCGGCAGTTTCTGCGAGCCGTCCATGGCGATCTGCCAGGTCAGGTGGCGGATCGACGGGTTGGAATAGCGTTCGAACAGGGCTGCCGTGTAGTCCGTCAGGCTCACCCCGGGCGGCGCGTCGACGGCCGGAATGATTTCCTTTTCCCAGAGGAATTTGCAGTAGGCCGCAAAAACCGTGTCCGAGACCGTGTCGTAGATCGTTTCCTTGCCGGCCAGATAGCCAAGATAGGAAATCGAGGAATGCGTGCCGTTGAGGCATCTGAGCTTCATGTGCTCGAACGGGGTCACATCATCGACAAGCTGGGCGCCGACAGCGCCGATATCGGGACGTTCGCCGTCAACGAATTTGTCCTCGACGACCCACTGGCGAAAGGGCTCGTGCATCACCGGAACGGGGTCGTAGACGCCGGTCAGTTCCGCGACGCGCTCGATGTCTTCCGGCTTGGTGGCCGGAACGATACGGTCGATCATGGTGCAGGGGAAGGTGACTTCCTTTTCGATCCAGGCCTGCAATTCGGGATCGATCATGCCAGCGAGTTCGACGACGACGGCGTGGACGACATGGCCGTTGTTCGGCAGGTTGTCGGAGCTCATCACCGTGAACGGCCGGTGGCCTGCCTTGCGGCGGCGGTCGAGCGCGCGGACGATGTAGCCGAGCGCCGATTTCGGCCTGTTTTCGTCCTTCAGGTCTTCGAGGATGAAGGGGTGTTCGCGGTTGAGCTTGCCGGTCGACGGGAAATGGCAATAGCCCTTCTCGGTCACCGTCGAGGTGACGATCTTGATCTTCGGATCGGCCATCAGCGTCAGGACGGCTTCCGGATCATCGGGAGCATCAAGCACATCGTTCAGCACAGGGATCACCTGCGGCTCGATGCCCTCGGGCGCGAGCGAGACGGCCGTGTAGGCAAAGCCCTGCGGCTCGAATATCGCGCGCTGTTTCGGCGGCGTCATCAGATTGACGCCGACAATGCCCCAGTCGCCGCCGGATTTTTGCATTGCTTCATAGATATAAATGGCGCCGTGGGAGCGATAGAACGCTCCCAGGCCCAGATGCACAATCCCCGAGCCCGGACGCGGGACGTCCGGACGTTTCAACCGGGGAAGGCGTTCGGCTTTAGCGGGCAAGCCACCCTCCATCGACATTAAGGATCGCCCCGTTGATATAATCAGCGGCAGACGAAGCAAGAAAGACGGCCGTGCCGCCCAGGTCAGCCGGGTCGCCCCAGCGATTGGCCGGAATCCGGCCGAGAATTTCCGCAGAGCGTGCTTCGTCGGCGCGCAGTGCGGCAGTGTTGTTCGTGGCGATGTAGCCCGGCGCGATCGCGTTGACATTGATGCCCTTGGCCGCCCACTCGTTGCACATCAGCTTGGTGATGCCGGCCACGCCGCTTTTCGACGCGGTGTAGGAGGGAACGCGAATACCGCCCTGGAATGACAGCATCGAGGCGATGTTGATGATCTTGCCGGTGCCTGCGCGTTCGAGGACTTTCTTTGCAAAGCCCTGGCAGGTGAAGAACACCGCCTTGACGTTCATGTCCATGACGTCGTCCCAGTCTTGCTCCGAGAAGTCGACGGCATCGTCGCGGCGGATGAGACCCGCATTGTTGACCAGAATATCGATCGGTTTGTCGTAACCTTCGATGAATCTCTTGCCGTTCATCGGATCGGAAAGATCGAGGATCTCGCTGACGGCCTTGCCGCCGGCGTCCTTGATGATCTTCACCGTCTCGTCGCTGTCGCTGCGGCTGGTGCACAACACCTCCGCACCGGCCTCGCCAAGGGCAATGGCGATGCCCTGGCCGATACCGGTGTTGGCGCCTGTCACCAGCGCGCGCTTGCCTTCGAGAGAGAAAGAAAGAGCCATTACTTCAGCGTCTCCATGGATACCATTTCGACATCCTTGTAGTCGACATTGTCGCCGGCCATGGCCCAGATGAAGGTGTAGTTCGACGTTCCAGCGCCGCAATGGATCGACCAGGGCGGTGAGAGCGCGCCTTCCTCGTTCTTCAGAACGAGATGGCGGGTCTCGTCGGGCTCGCCCATCATGTGGAACACGCGGGCATTCTCATCGAGGTCGATGTAGAGGTAGGCTTCCGAACGACGGTCGTGAACGTGGGCCGGCATGGTGTTCCAGATCGAGCCCTTCTGCAGCTTGGTCATGCCGACAACGAGCTGGCAGGATTTCATCACGTCGGGATGGACGAACTGATAGATCGTACGCTCGTTGCAGTTTTCGGCAGCCCCCAGCGTCACATTCGCCGCTTCGGCGATCTTGATCAGGCGCGACGGATAGGTCTGGTGCGCCGGTGCGGAAAGAATGTAGAAGCGGCCCTCACCGGAAAATGTGATCTTGCCGGCCCCCATGCCGAGATAGAGCATGTCGCCGTGGACCATGTCGTATTCCGCATCGCAGGTCACCTTTCCGGGGCCGCCGAGCTTCACGATCGTCATCTCGCGACGGTCGAGGATCGAGGCGGTGCCGCAGGGCGCGACGTGATCGAGTTCCAGCGGGCCGTCTGCCGGGCAGGCGCCGCCGACGATCATGCGGTCGTAATGGGTGTAGATGAGATTGATTTCACCGGGAACGAAAAGGTTGCTTGTCTGGAAATGTTCGCGCAGTTCGCTCGTGTCGAACGTGCTCGCCGTGACCGGATCGATCGCGTGGCGAATTTCGATATTCAACATCTTATTCTCCTTCACTTCATTGAAAAGACTTCACGTTCGGGACGTGAGGGCGTCGGTCTCCATGCCCCGTTCACGCCTCCGTCAGCTTTGGGGCCAAGGCTGGCGCCGTGCCGGTGACACCCCCGCCGGCTTTCGGCGAGAGGCGGATTTCCCCCGACCGGCCTTTCAGTGCACACGCTCAGCCGGCAAAAAAGCGGCAGTCAGAGCGCAAACGCCGGTCGCCGGAACAGGATAGAGACCGCTGCCAAATGGAACGGGCAGAAATCTGGACTCCGGTGTCCGGCCTGGACATAGGGCGGCCGCGCCAGGAAGAAAGGCGCGGCATTCCAGACTCTTTCAAGCGTTTCGCAAGGCCCTCCCTCCGCTTGAAATCGGCAATTGCTACAGCCGGTATGCGCGCTTGACCAGGTTGTAGGTCAGGTCGCGCGCGACTTCCGGAGCCTCGTCTTCGTCGAGGCGGCCGGTGGCGACCAGGGTCGCCAGGAAGGCGCAGTCGACGCGGCGGGCAACATCGTGGCGCGCGGGGATCGAGCAGAAGGCGCGCGTGTCGTCGTTGAAGCCGACCGTATTGTAGAAGCCCGCCGTTTCCGTGACCATTTCACGGTAGCGGCGCATGCCCTCGGGACTGTCGTGGAACCACCATGCCGGGCCGAGCCGGAGCGCCGGGTAGACGCCGGCAAGCGGCGCCAGTTCACGCGAATAGGCGGTCTCGTCGAGCGTGAACAGCACGATCGTCAGGTCCGGCTCCATGCCCACGGCATTGAGCAGCGGACGCAGCGCCTCGACATAGTTGGTCTGCGCGGGGATGTCGAAGCCCTTGTCGCGGCCGTGGCGGGCCATGACCTCTGCCGAATGGTTGCGGGTGGAGCCCGGATGGATCTGCAGCACCAGGCCGTCCTCGAGGCTCATGCGGGCCATCTCGGTCAGCATGTGGCCGCGGAAGGCGTCGGCTTCCTCGGCCGAGCATTCGCCTTTCAGCGCCTTCTTGAGCAGCGCTTTCGCATCGGAGCGCGACAGGTCCTCCGTGCGCGCGGTCGGGTGGCCGTGGTCGGTCGAGGTGGCGCCATACTGCTTGAAAAAGGCGCGGCGGATGCGGTGCGCCTCCAGATAATTGTCGTATTTGGTGGCGTCGACGCCGGTCAGCTCACCGAATTTTTCGACGTTCTCGGCAAAGCCTTCGAAATCGGGGTCCACGACCGGGTCGGGGCGGTAGGCGGTGACGACCTTGCCGCCCGTCCAGCCGGAATCCCTGATCATCGCGTGCCATTTCAGGTCATCGAGCGGGCTTTCCGTGGTCGCGATCACCTCGATGTTGAAGCGTTCGAACAGGGCGCGCGGGCGGAATTCCGGCTTCTGCAGGCATTCGTCGATATGGTCGTAGAACTCATCGGCGGTTTCGGGGCCGAAGCGCTTTGTGAGGCCGAAAACATGTTCGAAGGAATGTTCCAGCCAGCCGCGGCTCGGCGTGCCGCGCAGAAGGTAGAAGTTCTCGGCGAAGAGGCGCCAGATCTTGCGGCTGTCGGTTTCTGTCTCGCCGCCGTCTACCCGCGGCACGCCCAGATCGGTCAGCTTCACCCCTTGCGAGCAAAGCATGCGGAAGACATAGTGGTCCGGCACCACGAACAGCTGAGCCGGATCGGGAAAGGGCTCGTTTTCTGCGTACCAGCGGGGGTCGGTGTGGCCGTGCGGGCTGACAATCGGCAGCGTGCTGATTTCATTGTAAAGCGCGCGCGCCAGGTCCCGCGTCTTCGGTTCGATCGGAAAAAGCCGGTCCTTGTTCAGCATCTCTTCGTCTCCCGCATCGGGTTTTTCTGATGGAATGCACGATTGCATTTCTTCAGAAAACTAATATGTTAGTATGCGAAACCTGTCAATGGGAGGAATGAATGGTCGGGAAATTAAAAACCGGAGCGCTGGATCAGGCCCGCCAGCCGACCGTGACCGACCTGGTCTATGCCCATCTTTATCGTCAGGTCATCGAGAACGAGTTGTCGCCGGGCTCCAAGCTTTCCGAGGTCGAGGTCGCGCGGGTTCTCGGCGTCTCGCGCCAGCCCGTGCGCGACGCCTTCTACCGGCTCTCGCAGCAGGGCTTCCTGCTGATCCGACCGCAGCGGGCGACGCTGGTCACCCATATCTCGAAGCGGGCCGTGATGCAGGCGCATTTCATCCGCAGCGCCCTCGAACTTGCGACTGCGGAGGCCGCCGCCCGGTGCTGCACGCAGGAAGACGCCGATATGCTGCGGGCCAACATCGCTGAACAGGACGCCGCCATCCGCGCCGGCGACAAGGCCGGCTTTCACGCCCTCGACGACGAGTTCCACAAACAGATCTGCGAGCTT
>NZ_CFHTCS010000178.1:0-8866 GCF_984369615.1 Martelella sp.
CACGGCAGAAGATGAAGCCTGTCCGGCGAAAGCGTGATGGTCGTTTCGGTGAGACCGCCCGCCAGCCGCGCCGCGATCTTTTCCACGAGCGCATCGACGCCCTCGCCGGTCACGGCCGAAACGCCCATCACCGCATCGCTGGCAGCCGCCCGCGCCATCAGCGCGTCGTGCTCTTCGCTTTCAAGAAGGTCGAGCTTGTTCCAGACCTCGATGATCCGCTCGTTCTGCGCCTTCTCATCGATGCCGAGTTCGCCCAGAATGCGCAGCACGTCGTCGGACTGCGCATCACGCGCGGGATCGGCCATGTCGCGCACATGGAGTATCAGGTCGGCCTCAAGCACCTCCTCCAGCGTCGCGCGGAAGGCGGCGACGAGATGGGTCGGAAGGTCGGAGATGAAACCCACCGTGTCGGACAGGATGACGGTGCGTCCATGCGGCAGCTTCATGCGCCTCAGCGTCGGATCGAGCGTGGCGAAAAGCATGTCCTCGGCCAGCACCCCTGCGCCGGTGATCCGGTTGAACAGGGTCGATTTTCCGGCATTGGTATAGCCGACGAGCGCCACGATCGGATGCGGCACCTTCTTGCGCTTGGAGCGATGGAGCTTTCGCGTGCGCACCACCTGCTCCAGTTCGCGCTCCAGCTTGGTGATCCGTTCGCGTAAGAGCCTTCGGTCGGCCTCGATCTGGGTTTCGCCGGGTCCGCCCATGAAGCCGCCGCCGCCGCGCTGGCGCTCCAGGTGGGTCCAGCTTCTGACAAGGCGGCCGCGCTGATAGGTCAGATGCGCAAGCTCGACCTGCAGTCGCCCCTCCTTGGTGGAGGCGCGCTCGCCGAAGATTTCGAGAATGAGCCCGGTTCGGTCGATGACCTTGGCCACCCATTCCTTCTCGAGATTGCGCTGCTGAACGGGGGAAAGCGGATGATCGACGATGACGAGGCCGATGTTGCGCGCATCGAGCAATTCGTCGATTTCCTTGATCTTGCCGGTCCCGATCAGCGTCGCCGGACGCGGTTCGTTGACCGTGACGATCTCGGAGGCAACGACATCGAGCCCGATCGCGCGGGCAAGGCCGACGGCCTCCTGCAGGCGGCTTTCGGGCGCGCGCGACATGACTTCGCCCTCGCTGCCGCGCTGCGCCTTGATGACCGGAACGAGAACCAGCGCCCGGGATGAATCCCGGTTCTCATACTCGCTTTCAGGAAAGAATGTATCGGTAATGGAAGATCACCAGATCAGGAGGCGTTGTCGTCGTTCTCGAACATCTGCACAGGCTGGCCAGGCATGATCGTCGAGATCGCATGCTTGTAGACCAGTTGCGAATGCCCATCGCGACGCAACAAAACGCAGAAATTGTCAAAAGACGTGACAACACCCGTCAGTTTTACCCCGTTGATGAGAAAAATCGTGAGCGAGATCTTCTGCTTGCGGACAGTATTGAGAAAAAGATCCTGCAAATTCTGAGAACGTTCCGCCATGGCGCCGCTTCTTTCTTACTCTTGCCGGCCAGCGGCCGGTGCCCACCTCATATACGTTGCTTCCAAAGCATGGAAACAACCAGTCAGGCTTTGGTGGTAGCAAATTGACAAGGCTTCCGCAACGGCGAAAACCGATCGCCCGCCGCAACGCAACGCCGTACGCACCGGGAATGTCAGAAATACTGGATCGAGACCCTGAACAGCTGCTCCACATGACGCACGGCGGAGGCCACGGCGAACAGGATGACGCGGTCATGCGGCTTGATCTTCAGATCGCCGGTCGGGCGCAGGATCGCATTGCCGCGATAGACGGCGCCGATACGGATGCCCTCCGGCAGATCGAGATCGCGAAACGGCGTTCCGACCAGCGGTGACGTCGTCAGCGCTTCCGCCTCGATCACCTCGGCCGCTCCCTTCTGCACGGCATAGACCGAGCGGATACGCCCCTTGCGGACATGCTGGAGCACGCGCGAGATGGTGACAGCGCGCGGGTTGATATAGGCATCGATCCCCAGCGACTTCGTCACCTCGTGGAAGGACGGATTGTTGAGCAGCGCCAGGTTCGACTTGCAGCCAAGCTGTTTGGCGATCACCGAGGCCAGGATATTGGTCTGGTCGTTATTGGTGAGGGCGACCATCAGATGTGCGTCGGGCACGTCGGCCTGGATCATGATGTTCTGATCGAGCGCCGAGCCCTGCAGCACGATGCCGTGGTGCAGCGCATCGGAGACGGTGATGGCCTTTTCGCGGTCGAGCTCGATCATTTTCAGCCGCGTCTTGGGCTGCAGTTCCTCGATCGACTTGGCCACGAAGAAGCCGATATTGCCGCCGCCGGCGATCACGATCCGCCGCGCCTCCTGCTCCTCATGTCCGAAAAGCGCCAACGTGCGGCGGATATGCTCCTGCTCGCAGACGACATAGACGAGATCGCCGGCGAGAATCTGGTCCGTCGAATGCGGAATGATCACTTCCTCGTCGCGGTAGATCCCGGTCACGGTTGCGTTCAGATCTGGAAAGAGCTGGCTGAGCTGCATCAGCGGCGTGTTCAGAACCGGGCAGTCATCATTGCATTCGACCGCCAGCATCGCGATCTTCTCATCGGCAAAACGCACGATATCGGTTGCGCCGGGAAAGGAAATGCGCCGCAGAACCATCTTGCCGACCTCGACTTCCGGCGAGATCGTCACGTCGATCGGCATGTGGTCGCGCGAGAAGAGATCCGAATAGTGCGAATGCAGATAACTCTGCGAGCGGATGCGCGCAATCTTGGTCGGCACGTTGAACAGCGAATGCGCCACCTGGCAGGCAACCATGTTGATCTCGTCGTGCAGCGTCACGGCGATGATCATGTCCGCCTGGTCTGCGCCGGCCTTGGCCAGCACGTCCGGATGGGCGCCGTGGCCGACATAGCCGCGCACGTCGAGCAGTTCGGTAATGGCGGCGATCAGCGAGGCTGACGTATCGATGACGGAGACATCGTTATATTCCTGGGAAAGGCGTTCAGCGATGCCGAATCCGACCTGGCCCGCGCCGCAGATAATGATTTTCATCGGACCCCTCTGGGGTTTTGGAATTCCGGTGGCTCAGCGGACCGCAATCTGCCCGGTTTTCCGTCAAATGCCAAGGGACTTCAGCTTGCGGTGCAATGCCGAGCGCTCCATGCCGACGAACTCGGCGGTGCGCGAAATGTTTCCCCCGAAGCGATTGATCTGGGCCATCAGATAGTCGCGCTCGAAACGCTCGCGCGCCTCCCTGAGCGGCAGCGTCATGATATGAGCGTCGCCCGAGGTCTGGATCTGCGGCAACACGTCGGAGAGGTCCGCAGGCAGCAGTTCGGCGCCGATCGGCTGGGCGGCATCTTCCTCGCGCGAGAGGATCAGCAGGCGCTCCAGATTGTTGCGCAGCTGGCGGATATTGCCCGGCCAGTCATGCGCCTGGAGGATGGCCATGGCATCATCGCCGATCCGGCGCTGGCGGATGCCCGCCTGCTCGCAAAGCTGGCGCATGATGAAGTCGACGAGGAAGGGAATGTCCTCCCGCCGCTCGGAAAGCGCGGGGATGCGAACAGGCACGACGGCGAGGCGGTGGAACAGGTCCTGGCGGAACAGGCCATCGTCGATGCGCGCCCTGAGGTCGAGCGCCGTCGAGGACAGGATCCGGACGTCGACCGTTACCCGCCGGCTGCCGCCGACGCGCTCGAACTGCTGGTCGATCAGAACGCGCAAGATCTTCTTCTGCGTTTCGAGCGGCATTTCGCCGATCTCGTCGAGGTAGAGCGTGCCGCGATGGGCGCGCTCGAGTGCGCCGGTCTTGCGGCTCCGCCCGCCGCCCGGCTCGACGCCGAACAGTTCGGTCTCCATGTTCTCCGGCGTGATCGCAGCGGCATTCAGCGCCACGAAGGGCGCTTCGGCGCGCTGGCTCTTCCTGTGCATCAGCCGCGCGACGATCTCCTTGCCGGAGCCCGAACCGCCGAAGATCATCACGCGGCTGTTGGTCGGCCCGACCTTCTCGACGGTCTGCCGCAGTTGCGAGATCAAGAGCGAGGAGCCGACGAGCTCGTCCGGGTCGCCGCTCTTGCGCTTCAGCTCCTGGACTTCCGATTTCAGCCGCGAATTCTCCAGCGCCCGCTCGGCAATCAGCACCAGCCGGTCGGCCTTGAACGGCTTTTCGATGAAATCAAAGGCGCCGCGCTTAATCGACGAGACCGCGGTCTCGATGTTGCCATGGCCGGAGATCATCACCACGGGCAGGTCGGGATAGCGCTGCTTGATCTCTTCCAGGAGCGCCAGCCCGTCCAGCCGGCTGCCCTGCATCCAGATGTCGAGAAAGATCAGGCGCGGCACGCGGTCGGCGATCGCGGCGAGCGCGCTGTCGCTGTCATGGGCGACGCGCGCCTCATGCCCTTCGTCGGAAAGGATGCCCGAGACGATATCACGGATATCCGCCTCGTCGTCGACGACGAGAATATCAGAGGCCATCTTGTTCTTCCTTGTCTGTTTCCTCGCGGGCGCGTTCGCCGTCATGCACATGCGGCAGTTCCACGCGGATCATCGCGCCCCTTCCCCCGGCAAAATCCGCCGGAGCGTCATGGAGTTCAAGCTTGCCGCCATGTTCCTCAATGATCTTGCGAACGATCGCGAGACCGAGCCCGGTGCCTTTCTCGCGCATGGTAATATAGGGTTCAAGGATCATGTGACGGTTTTCGACGGGCAGGCCCTTGCCATTGTCGATGAAGTCGATGACGTAGCGATCCCGCGCCCTGTCGAAATCCGCGCGCACAAGGATCTTACGCTCTCCGTCAAACTCCGTTACAGGAACGCTTTCAACGGCTTCCACGGCGTTTTTCAGAATGTTTCCGAAGGCCTGACCAAGCATCCTGTCATCGAAGAGGCCCTCAAGCGGTGCATCGCCGAGCTCGCGAAGGAAGGTGATGTCGGTCCGCCCGATCTCCAGCAGGAACACGGCGTCGGAGAGAATCCGGCGCAGGTCCCCGGCCGACTTGGAGGGTTTGGGCATCCGCGCGAAAGATGAGAACTCATCGACCATGCGGCCGATATCGCCGACCTGGCGGACGATTGTATCAGTACACTGGTCGAAGACCTTGCGGTCCTCCTCATCCTCGATCTTGCGGCCGAAGCGGCGCTTGATGCGCTCGGCGGAAAGCTGGATCGGGGTCAGCGGGTTCTTGATCTCGTGGGCGATGCGGCGGGCGACATCCGCCCAGGCCGTGGAGCGCTGGGCAATGATCAGATCGGTGATGTCGTCGAGCGTGATGACATAGGAATTCGAGGCGTTGCGGCTGTCCTCGCGCGTCACCTGAACCGAGAGCGTGCGCTCCTTGCCGAGACGGAGCAGATTGATCTGGCGCCGGAAATTCTGCCGGCGGCGGCGCATCGCCGCCGTCATCACCATGTCGATCTCTGGCGATATGTCGACGAGCTTGCGGCCGATCAGCTCGTTGCCCTTCACAGCCAGAAGCTCTTCCGCCGAAATATTGACGATGGTGATGGTGCGGCTGTCGTCGACGCCGATCACGGCGGCCGTCACGCCCGAAAGCACCGCCTCGATGAAGCGCCTGCGGTCGTCCACCTCGTCCTTCGCGAGAAGGATCTCGCGCTGCTGCGCCCGGATCTCCGCGATCATCTTGTTGAAGGTGCTCGACAGCCGGCCGACATCGCCGTCGATGGTGCGCACCGGCACGGCGACCTTCATATCGCCGGACGCAACCTGGTCGGCGGCGCCGATCAACAGGCGGATCGGCAGCACGATGCGGTCTGCGACGGCGATCCCCGTCCAGATTGCGGCGAGCAGCACGATCAGCGCGAAGCCGAGATAGAGCACGCCGAAGGCCACCTGGATCGAGAAGCGCCCCTCTTCCATGGTCGAATATTCGGAGACGTTGTCCTCGATCATCCGCATCGCGCCCATGACGTTGGGATCGACCGCGCGCACGGTGTAGAGAAGGCTGTCCGGAATGGCTTCGAGCGCGATGATGGCGCCGACGAGGTTGGTATCCCCCGGCGGAATCAGCGTCGGCGTGCCGGACGCCGCCTTTTCCAGCGCATCATCCGGTATGTCCGGCAGCACCGTCTCGTCGCCCAGGTCGGCCTGGACGATGACGCTGCCATCGTCACGCATCAGAAAGGCGCCGAGCATGCCGCGTCCGCGCGCCTGGCGGGTCATCAGGTCGGCAAAGCCGGTCCGGTCAAGGAAGTAGAGTGACCGGTTCCGCTCCAGATCATTGCCCATGGAGAGCGTCTGCCCCTGCAGATAGCTCGCATTCTCCATCATGTAGGCCTGGGCGACATTCAGGGATGACTGGACGATCGACTGCGTGCGAAGCGCGAACCAGCGGTCGAGGCCGGCATTGAGCGTCAGCGTCGCGAAGATCGCCACGACGATCGCCGGCGTCACCGCCACAATCGAAAACAGCGCGACGATGCGGATGTGGAGTTGCGCCGCAGCGCGTCCGCGCTTTCGCGCCTTCAGCAAACGCACGACCTCGCGGCTGATCAGGAAGATCATTGCGAGCACGAAGATCGAGTTTGCCGCGACCAGTCCGACGACGACCCGGCCGGTCGGCTTGATCGGGGTCAGACCCAGCAGGACGAAAAGTGAAACGAAGGCGGTGACGAGCGCGCCGACGACAAGGAACATGCCGGGGGACTTCAGAATGGCGCGCGCACCGCCGCCGCCATAGGCCGCGTCGCCGCCGGGCGCGCCGTCATCATCGGGCTGCGCCCGGAACAAAACCTCTGCCTTGCCGTCGTCTGCTGTCATGCCTGCCGATCTCAAACGCCCTCTCGCCGATGGACGGCGAAAGCGCTCAAGGGCACACGCGGAAAAGCTGAACGCCACCCGTGCGATTCCATCCCTTGGAGAAGGATATGCAACAGAATGTGGCACAAATGCAACGGAAAGCTGGCCGGAAGGCCGCCATCACCGCATTGTCAGGACGAGCTGCGCGAGCTGCGGTAGACCGAGACGCCGAGTTCGCGGATTTTCTTGCGCAAGGTGTTTCGGTTGAGGCCGAGAAGATCGGCCGCGCGGATCTGGTTGCCGCGCGTGGCCGTCAGTGCGGCGAGGATCAGCGGGTATTCGACCTCGTTCAGCACCCGCTCGTAAAGCCCCGGCGGCGGCAGGCTCTCGCCGAAGCTCGCGAAATAGCTGCGCATGTTTTCCTCGACAGCCTGGGCAATGGTCGGCATCCCGGTTCTGACCTGCGCGCCCTCGGCGGGGGCATCCGGCTGGTCGGCCTGCAGCTCCTGCTCGACGATCTCCCGGGTGATGACGTCCTGGGGATAGAGCGCCATCAGCCGGCGCACGAGATTTTCAAGCTCGCGCACATTGCCCGGCCAGGGATAGGCCTTCATCGCATCGATCGCCGCCTGCTCGAACCGTTTGCCGCCAAGGCCCTCGACCTCGCCCTCGTTGACGAAATGACGGACAAGATCGCCGATATCCTCGGCGCGTTCGCGCAGCGGCGGCAGGCGCAACGGCACCACGTTGAGGCGATAATAGAGGTCCTCGCGGAAAAGCCCCTGGTGGATCGATTGCTTGAGATCCTTGTTGGTGGCGGCGACGATGCGCACATCCGTGCGGATCGGCGTGCGGCCGCCGACCGTGGTGTACTCGCCCTGCTGCAGCACCCGCAGCAGCCGCGTCTGCGCGTCCATCGGCATGTCGCCGATCTCGTCGAGGAAAAGCGTGCCGCCCTCGGCCTGCTCGAACCGGCCGGAAGAGCGGGTCTGCGCCCCGGTGAAGGCGCCCTTCTCATGGCCGAAGAGTTCCGACTCGATCAGGTCGCGCGGAATTGCGGCCATGTTGATGGCGACGAAGGGTCCGTTGCGGCGCTTGCCGTAATCGTGCAGGGCGCGCGCCACCAGTTCCTTGCCGGTTCCGGATTCACCGGTGATCATCAGGGTCAGATCGGTCTGCATCAGCCGGGCGAGGACGCGATAGATCTCCTGCATGGCGGCGGAGCGGCCGACAAGCGGCATGCCGTCCTGCATGTCGTCGCCGAGCGGCGCCGGCTTGCGCTTCGGTTCCGACAGCGCCCGACCGACAATGGCGATCAGTTCGGTCAGGTCGAAGGGCTTGGGCAAATAATCATAGGCGCCCTTTTCCGAGGCGCGCACCGCCGTCATGAAGGTGTTCTGCGCGCTCATGACGATCACCGGCAGTTCCGGACGCGACTTCTTGATGCGCGGCAGGAGATCGAAGGCATTTTCGTCCGGCATGACCACGTCTGTCAGCACCAGGTCGCCCTCGCCGGACGAGACCCAGCGCCACAGGGTCGCGGCATTGGAGGTGATACGGACATCGTAACCGGCGCGGCTCAGCGCCTGGTTCAGCACGGTGCGGATGGCTGCGTCATCATCTGCGACAAGGATCGTTGCTGTCATTGTTCTTTTTCCGTTTTCGGGTCGGCCTCGGCGGGCAGGACATCCTTGGAAACCGGCATGAGGATCCTGAATGTCGTGCGGCCGTTCATGTTCTCGCACTCGATGATCCCGCCATGGGCGCCGATGATCTTGGCAACCAGGGCAAGGCCCAGCCCCGTGCCGTTCGGCTTTGTGGTGATGAAGGGATCGAACAGATGCGGCATAAGATCGGGCGGGACGCCCGGACCATTGTCCTGCACGCAGAACTCGAGCGGCAGGGATATCTTTTCCCGCGTTCCCGCGACCGACATGCGGATGCCGGGCCGGTAGGCCGAAGTCAGGATGATCTCGCCGTCCGGCTTGTCGGCCACGGCCTCCGATGCATTCTTGATCAGGTTCAGGAAAACCTGAACCATCTGGTCGCGATTGGCGAAGATCAGCGGCAGAGACGGGTCATATTCCTCGGTGATCTTGATGTTGCGGGCAAAGCCCGCCTTGGCAAGCGCCT
>NZ_CFHTCS010000179.1:0-8824 GCF_984369615.1 Martelella sp.
TTACTTTCCGCAGTTGCACACAACTGTGCCGACTCGACCAACTTATCTTGCCCGTAGCTCGTGAAAAACTCTATGCCAAAAATCTCGGGATAACTGTGCCTAGGCCAAGGCCTTGTGCGACTAGCATAATGCCCTGCCCATTCACTTTTCGCCCGCCCGCGCATGATGACCGAACCGCGGCCCGTCTCATAGGCCGACTTGATGCCGGCGCGGCCGAGAATCTGCGCCCCTGTCGGAAAATCGGGACCCGGAATGATCTGCATCAGCTCCGGCAGTTCGATTGCCGGGTTCTCCATCACCGCGATGGCGCCGTCGATAACCTCTCCGAGATTGTGGGTCGGAATGTTGGTCGCCATGCCGACGGCAATGCCGCCCGCGCCGTTGACCAGCAGGTTCGGGAATTTCGCCGGCAGAACCACAGGCTCGGACAGCGTGCCGTCATAGTTTTCCCGAAAATCGACGGTCTCCTTGTCGAGATCGTCGAGCATCGTATGCGCGACTTTCTGCAGCCGGCACTCGGTATAGCGTTCGGCCGCCGGCGGATCGCCGTCGACGGAGCCGAAATTGCCCTGCCCGTCGATCAGCGGTAGTCTGAGCGACCAGTCCTGCGCCATGCGCGCCAGCGCGTCATAGATCGCGGCATTGCCATGCGGATGGAATTTACCCATGACGTCGCCGGTGATACGGGCGCACTTCATGTACTTCTTGTTCCAGTCGACGCCGAGTTCCGACATGCCGTAGAGGATGCGGCGGTGGACCGGCTTCAGCCCGTCACGCACGTCCGGCAGCGCACGGCTGACGATCACGCTCATGGCGTAATCGAGATAGGAGCGCTGCATTTCTTCCACGATGGAAATGGGCTCGATGCCCGGCGGGAGCCCCCCGCCCGATGGTGTCGTTTGATCAGTCAAAATGAATCACGATCTCAAGCTAGAATCATATCGCGCGTTTATAGCCGAATCCGACGCCGAACGCCAATTTGGCGGGGCCTTCCGCGGTGGACAGAAGCGGCGTCCCTCAGATTTAATTCGGATTTGACGGCGGAGTTGTGGCAGGGTGTCGAAAGCGCGGGCAATGCCACTCTGGGTTTTCTCCGGACGACCAGTGCCTGCGCCCTTGAGATCAACGGGATCGGGACATTTCAATGGCAGACATGGGCACGCTCCTGAGCGGCTTCACCACATTGATGGTGACGATGGACCCGCCCGGCATGGTGCCGATCTTCCTGGCGCTGACCGTCGGCATGACGCAGGCGGAGCGCCGGCTCGTCGCCGTGCGCGGCGCGCTCATCTCCTTCTGTCTTCTCGTCGCTTTCGCGCTTATCGGCGATCGCATCCTCGGGGCGCTCGGCATTTCCATGAGCGCCTTCCGCATCGCCGGCGGCATCCTTCTGTTCTGGATCGGCTGCGAAATGATTTTCGAAAAGCGCCAGGAAAGAAAAGAGAAGACCACCGAAACCGCGATCACCAAGGACAATATCGCCCACCTTGCCGCCTTTCCCCTCGCCATGCCGCTGATCGCGGGCCCCGGTGCGATCTCGGCTACCATTCTGCTCGGGTCGAAAATGGAAACGGTGCTCGACAAGCTGGCGCTCGTGGGGGTGATCTTCATCGCTTCGTTGGTGGTGCTTCTGGCGATGTTGGCCGCCGGGCTGATCGACCGGTTCCTGGGCGAAACCGGTCGCAATATTCTCACCCGCATACTCGGCATGATGCTGACGGCGCTTGCCGTGCAGTTCGTCATCGACGGTATGCAGACCGCATTTCACCTGACGGCCGTCTCGCAATAAAAGACCGCGGCGCGAACCGATGGAGGTCGCGCCGACAAAGCTCGGGAGAAAGCGACCCCGCAGAAGACCTGGCGGGATCTGTTTTGCGTCCGTATTAATCCGTCACCATCAAAACGGGATGTCGTCGTCGAGGTCCTGCGAGAAACCGCCGCCGCCGCCGCCACCGCTGCTGCGACCGCCGCCGCTTGAGGCCGGCTGGGAGCCGTAATCGTCATAACCGCCGCCCTGGCTACCGCCAAAGCCGCCGCCGCCACCCTGACCGCCGCCCTCGCCGCGACCGTCGAGCATGGTCAGCGTCGAGTTGAAGCCCTGCAGCACGACTTCGGTCGAATACCGCTCCTGGCCGCCCTGATCGGTCCATTTGCGCGTCTGAAGCTGGCCTTCGATATAAATCTTGGAACCCTTGCGCAGATATTGCTCGGCGACCTTGCACAGGCCCTCATTGAAAATGACGACGCGGTGCCACTCCGTGCGCTCCTTGCGCTCGCCGGAATTGCGGTCGCGCCAGGTTTCCGACGTGGCGACCCTGAGATTGGCGATCGGCCGGCCGTCCTGGGTGCGCCGGATCTCCGGATCCGCTCCGAGATTGCCGACGAGGATGACCTTGTTTACACTACCTGCCATGAAACCACCTGTTTGGCCGCGATCGCGGCCCTCTTGAAGAATTTCGCGCCAGCATAAACGATCTGCCGCATGGCGACCAATCGCAGGCGTGAAATCCACAATAAAAATGTTCTTTATTTGTTCTAATGCGCTGATATGATCCCGTCAACCGATTCATTTCCGGCGCCCTTATTGAAGCAAAGCCTCGACAGGCCGTCCTTGGGAACTACATAAGAACCGATTTTCCTTTGCCGAGAAGCCGAAAGCTATGAGCGAACTCAAAAATATCTCCATTCGCGGCGCGCGCCAGCACAATCTGAAGGGCATCGATGTCGATCTTCCGCGCAATTCGCTGATCGTGATGACCGGGCTTTCGGGCTCCGGCAAGTCGTCGCTTGCCTTCGACACGATCTACGCGGAAGGCCAGCGCCGCTATGTGGAGAGCCTGTCGTCCTACGCGCGCCAGTTCCTGGAGATGATGGAAAAGCCCGACGTCGACCGGATCGACGGTCTGTCCCCGGCGATCTCGATCGAGCAGAAGACGACGTCGAAGAACCCGCGCTCCACCGTCGGCACGGTCACGGAGATCTACGACTATATGCGCCTTCTGTTCGCGCGCACCGGCGTGCCCTATTCGCCGGCAACGGGTCTTCCGATCGAAAGCCAGACGGTGACGCAGATGGTCGACCGCATTCTGGACCTGGAGGAGCGCACCAGGCTCTATCTGCTTGCGCCGCTGGTGCGCGGCCGCAAGGGCGAGTTCCGCAAGGAACTGGCCGAGCTGCAGAAGAAAGGCTTTCAACGGGTCAAGATCGACGGCGCATTCTACGAGATCGCAGAGGCGCCGAAGCTCGACAAGAAATACAAGCACGACATCGATGTGGTCGTTGATCGCGTGGCGGTACGCTCCGACCTTGCCACCCGGCTTGCCGACAGTCTCGAGACCTGTCTGGAGCTTGCCGAGGGGCTGGCGATTGCCGAATTTGCCGACAAGCCGCTGCCGGAGGGCGAGACGGCCGCCGGCGGCGCGAAGAACAAGTCTCTCAACGAAACCCACGAAAGGCTTGTTTTTTCTGAAAAATTCGCCTGTCCGGTTTCGGGTTTCACGATTTCCGAGATCGAGCCGCGCCTGTTCTCCTTCAACAATCCCGTCGGCGCCTGCCCGACCTGCGACGGACTCGGCTTCCAGCAGAAGATCGATGAAGGCCTGGTCGTTCCCGACCGCGCCAAGAAGCTCTCCGATGGCGCCATCGCGCCCTGGGCCAAGTCGTCGTCGCCCTATTACAGGCAGACGCTCGAGGCGCTCGGCAGGCATTTCGGCTTCAAGATGACCGAGCGCTGGGACAAGCTGCCGAAGGCCGCGACGGATGCGATCCTGAACGGCACGGAGGAGAAGATCGAGTTCCACTATGCCGATGGCGCGCGCTCCTACAAGACGACCAAGACCTTCGAAGGCATCATGCCGAACCTCGAGCGGCGCTGGAAGGAAACGGATTCGGCCTGGGCGCGCGAGGAGATCGAGCGCTACATGTCGGCGGCCCCCTGCCCGGCCTGCAACGGCTACCGGCTGAAGCCGGAGGCGCTTGCCGTCAAGATCGATGGCCGTCATATCGGCCATGTCAGCGAAATGTCGATCAAGGGCGCGCGCGACTGGTTCGATGGGTTGCCCGAACGGTTTTCGCAGAAGCAGAACGACATTGCCGTGCGCATCCTGAAGGAAATCAACGAGCGGCTGCGTTTCCTCAATGATGTCGGGCTGGAATATCTGACCCTGTCGCGCAATTCCGGCACGCTTTCAGGCGGCGAGAGCCAGCGCATCCGCCTTGCCTCGCAGATCGGCTCGGGACTGACCGGCGTGCTCTACGTGCTCGACGAGCCCTCCATCGGCCTGCATCAGCGCGACAACACGCGGCTTCTCGACACGCTCAAGCATCTGCGCGATATCGGCAATACGGTCATCGTGGTCGAGCATGACGAGGACGCGATCCTCGCCGCCGACTATGTGCTCGACATCGGTCCCGCCGCCGGCATTCACGGCGGCGAGGTGATTGCCGAGGGGACGCCCGCGGCGATCATGGCCAATCCGAAATCGCTGACCGGACAATATCTGAGCGGCGTGCAGGCCGTCGCCGTGCCTGCCGAACGACGCAAGCCGAAAAAGGGCAAGGCGCTGAAGATCGTCGGCGCGCGCGGCAACAACCTGAAGAACATCACCGCCGAAATCCCGCTGGGCATGTTCACCGCCGTGACCGGCGTCTCCGGCGGCGGCAAGTCGACCTTCCTGATCGAGACGCTCTACAAGGCGGCGGCGCGCCGAATCATGGGCGCGCGCGAAAACCCCGCCCCGCACGACCGGATCGACGGTCTGGAGTTCGTCGACAAGGTGATCGACATCGACCAGTCGCCGATCGGCCGCACGCCGCGCTCCAACCCGGCGACCTATATCGGCGCCTTCACCCCGATCCGCGAATGGTTCGCCGGCCTGCCGGAGGCCAAGGCCCGCGGCTATCAGCCCGGCCGCTTCTCCTTCAACGTCAAGGGCGGGCGCTGCGAGGCCTGCCAGGGCGACGGCCTGATCAAGATCGAGATGCACTTCCTGCCGGATGTCTACGTCACCTGCGACGTCTGCCACGGCCAGCGCTACAATCGCGAGACGCTGGAGGTGCAGTTCAAGGGCAAGTCGATCGCCGACATTCTGGAACTGACGGTCGAGGAAGGCGTCGAGTTCTTCGCTGCCGTGCCCTCGGTGCGCGACAAGCTGCAGACGCTGCAGGATGTCGGGCTTGGTTATATCAAGGTCGGCCAGCAGGCAAACACGCTGTCGGGCGGCGAGGCCCAGCGCGTCAAGCTTGCCAAGGAGCTGTCGCGCCGTTCCACCGGCAAGACGCTCTATATCCTCGACGAGCCGACCACGGGCCTGCATTTCCATGACGTTGCCAAGCTGCTCGACGTGCTCCACAAGCTGGTCGAACAGGGCAATTCCGTCGTGGTCATCGAGCATAATCTCGAAGTGATCAAGACCGCCGACTGGGTGATCGACATCGGTCCCGAGGGCGGCGACGGCGGCGGCGAGATCGTCGCGACCGGCACGCCGGAGGACATCGTCAGGGAGAAGCGCTCCTATACCGGCCTCTACATGCAGGAACTGCTTGAGCGGCGTCCGCAGAAGAAAACGGAAGCGGCGGAATAGAAGGGGAGCAGGAAGCGATGACATCCGAGGCAGGTGAAATCCGCGCCGGGATCGGCGGCTGGACCTTCGATCCATGGAACGAGAGTT
This sequence comes from Martelella sp., assembly GCF_984369615.1. NCBI lineage: Bacteria > Pseudomonadati > Pseudomonadota > Alphaproteobacteria > Hyphomicrobiales > Aurantimonadaceae > Martelella > Martelella sp. The sequence continues at coordinate 5,670 of NZ_CFHTCS010000179.1, forward strand.
TTTATCCGGACAAGCTGCCGAAAACGCGACAGCTGGAATATGCCTCGGAGAAGTTGCGGGTCATCGAGGTCAACGGCACCTATTATTCGTCGCAGAAGCCCGCCACCTTCGCCAAATGGGCGGCGAGCGTGCCGGATGGTTTCGTGTTTTCGCTGAAGGCGAGCCGGTACTGCACCAACCGCAAGAAGCTGGCGGAAGCCGAAGGCTCCATCGATAAATTCCTCAATCAGGGCATCACCGAACTTGGCGACAGGCTCGGACCGATCCTCTGGCAGTTCATGCCGACGAAGAAATTCGAGCCCGACGACTTTGAGGATTTTCTGAAGCTTCTGCCGCAAAGCCTTGATGGAATTGATCTTGCCCATGCAATCGAAGTCCGGCATCCGTCGTTTGTCACGCCGGAATTCGTCCGGCTGGTGCGCCGCTATGGCGCGACGGTGGTCTGTGCGGATCATCCCGAATATCCGATGATCGCCGATATCACCGGCGACTTCGTCTATTGCCGGCTGCAGAAGGGCGCGGATGACAATCCGTATTGCTATTCGGATCACGAAATGGACCGCTGGGCCGGGCGGCTGAAGACATGGGCCGAGGGCGGCGCGCCGGAGGACTTGCCGCTGCTTGTTGAGACAAAGCCCGAAAAGACGCCCCGCGATGTCTTCGCCTTCTTCATCACCAACGGCAAGGTCCGCGCGCCCGCCGGCGCGATGGCGCTGCAGCAGAAGGTCAGCTGATTGCGCTCAAGGGCGGCAGGTGGTTCGGCAGGTCCTCCGCCGTCAGTCCCTCGCCGGCGCGGTTTCCCGCTTCCCCGTGAAGCCAGGCGCCTGCACAGGCCGCGTCGAAGGCCGGCATCCCCTGCGCCAGAAGGCCGCCGATGATCCCCGCCAGAACGTCGCCGGAACCCGCCGTTGCCAGCCAGGGCGGGGCATCCGCGTTGATGGCGATGCGGCCGTCCGGGGCTGCGATCACGGTATCCGCGCCCTTGTAGAGCACCACGGCGTTGGCGCGTTCGGCAGCGCGCTTCGCCTTTTCCGGCTTGCCGATATCCTCGTCGGCGGCGATGTCCGGAAAGAGCCGCGCGAACTCGCCCTCATGCGGCGTCAGCACGCAATGCGAATCGGCGCCCGATAGCAGCGCGAACAAGGCATCGGGCTCTTCGGCAAAGGATGATATCCCATCGGCGTCCAGCACCAGCGGCCGGGCAGCCAAGGCCGAGACGAAGGCCCGCGCCTTTTCTCCGATACCGAAACCCGGCCCGAGCACAAAAGCGGAAAGGCGGCTGTCCTCAAGCCAATGCGCAAGCTCCGCGGCATCGCCGATCGTCTTCACCATCACGGCCGTCACCTGCGTCGCAACCACCATCGCCGCATTCGGCGGCACGGCAAGCGTCACCAGCCCTGCCCCGATCCTGAGCCCTGAAGTGGCCGAAAGCCGCGCCGCGCCCGTGGCCGACGGCCCGCCGCTGAAGACGCCGAGATGGCCGCGTTTGAACTTGTGCGATGAAGCCGCGGGCGCGGGCAGCGCGCCTGCGAACATATCCGGCCCGTTGAGATGATGGGCCCCGCCGGCCTCTTCAAGAATGCGCTGCGGTATGCCGATGTCGAAAACCGCCAGTCTGCCGCAATGCTCCCGCCCCGGCAGCAGGTAGTGACCCGGCTTCGCCCGCATGAAGGTGACCGTGTGGTCAGCCCTGAAGGCGGCGCCCATAACCTTGCCGGTCAGTCCGCTGATGCCGGACGGCAGGTCGACGGCGATCACGGGTACCGCCGCTTCGCTCACCTGACGGGTCAGGGTGCAGAGCGCACCGGAAAGCGGGCGCTGCAGTCCGGCTCCGAAGAGGGCATCGATGATCACCGCGCCGGCGGTTGGCCTGTACTGCTCCAGCGGCCTGCCGTCCAGGCTGCAGGCCTGAAAGGCGCGTCGGGCGTCGCCCTTCAGATTTTCCGGATCGCCCAGATGAAAAAGCGCGACCGCGACGCCCGCCTGTTTCAGCGCCTCTGCCGCGATATAGCCGTCGCCGCCGTTATTGCCCGGGCCGCAGAAGACATCTGCTCTCAGGGCCTCGGGATAAAGCCGGAGAAAGGCGGCGGCGACCGCGCGGCCGGCCTTGACCATCAGCCCGTAGCTGTCGATGCCGCTATCGGCCGCGAGACGGTCGGCGCGCCCCATCTCTGCCGGTGTCAGGAGAAGCATGTCGGAGACCTCCATGATGTGCCGAAGAGTAGAACGGCAAATGCGGCTCGAGTGCAAGCGCCGCCTCAATATTGTTCATACAATAGTCAATTGCCTATTATTTAAACACAAATGTCTGCCAAATCGTCAGGCAACAGCCATATTTCCCGGTGAAAAAGTCCTGCCCTTGACGCAGGTCCGCCTTTTGACGAGCCTTATTTCGGTGGCACATCAGCAAAGCCGTGGCTTCTGTAAAAACACCCTTCCCTTTTGGTGTGATTGCGGGACAATATGATCAAACTGGCATGCAATGTGCATATGAAGTTCCGAGCGGGCCTGTGCCTGCTTCAACGGGAGAAGCGGAGAGCAATTTTCTCATGAAAAAGATCGAAGCGATCATCAAGCCTTTCAAGCTCGACGAAGTGAAGGAAGCCCTTCAGGAAGTCGGCCTGCAGGGCATCACTGTCACGGAAGCGAAAGGCTTCGGGCGCCAGAAGGGTCACACGGAACTTTACCGTGGCGCCGAGTACGTCGTCGACTTTCTTCCCAAGGTCAAGGTCGAGGTCGTGCTGGCAGACGACAATGTGGATGCCGTCATCGATGCCATCCGCAATGCCGCGCAGACCGGGCGCATCGGCGATGGAAAAATCTTCGTTTCCAATGTCGAGGGCGTCGTGCGCATCCGCACCGGCGAAACCGGCGTTGACGCCATCTGATCCATCCCTCCGCTTTCCATCCGGAAAGACGGGGAATCCCTATCGTCATCTTCTTATGCAAGGAAAACGTTAAATGACGACAGCTGCTGAAATTATGAAACAAATCAAAGACAACGACGTCAAGTTCGTCGATCTGCGCTTTACCGATCCCAAGGGCAAGCTGCAGCACGTGACGATGGACGTTTCGGCTGTCGATGAAGACATGTTCGCCGACGGCATCATGTTCGACGGTTCGTCGATCGCCGGCTGGAAGGCCATCAACGAGTC
>NZ_CFHTCS010000180.1:0-8801 GCF_984369615.1 Martelella sp.
CCCCCTCAAGGGGGGAGATTGAAGGGAGAGGAACTGCATGCACCGTGCTCACCGCTTGACCTCCCAGGTCGTCTCGCGTTCGCCGGTTTCCTTGTTTTTCGAATCCTTCAACTGGATGCCCTGCGCGGCCAGTTCGTCGCGGATACGATCGGCCTCTGCCCAGTTTTTTTCGCGGATGAAGGCGAGGCGCTGGGTGATCTTTTCGTCAATTAGCCTAGTCTGATCTTCACTAAGCTGATTGGCTTCCACCGAAAAGCCAAGCAAACGCAGAGATTGGCGGAACTGAATTAACCTATGCTCATGTGCTGGTTCTGCGTGTGTCGACGAGTTGCTCAATACGTTAATTTGTTCATGCAGGGATTTAATCGCGGCATGTGTATTAAGGTCATCGCGAAGGGCGTCCAGCACACCTGGGTGAGGTGCCTGAGTATTGTGAATGGATTGGTATCCCACTTCCTGATCTTTGAAAGCCCACTTTCTAAACTTCCAGAGGGTGCGCCTAGCTTCGAGTAGTTTTTCTGTCGAAAAATCGATCGGCTCGCGATAGTGCGTCATCAGCATCGCCAGCCGCAGCACCTCGCCCGGCCATTTGCGGCCGCCGAAATTCTCCGTCTCGAGCAGCTCCCGGATCGTGAAAAAATTGCCCTCCGACTTCGACATCTTCCGGCCTTCCACCTGCACGAAGCCGTTATGCATCCAGACATTGGCCATGACGTGGTTGCCGTGGGCCGAGCAGGATTGCGCGATCTCGTTTTCGTGGTGGGGGAAGATCAGGTCGAGGCCGCCGCCGTGAATGTCGAAGGTCTCGCCGAGATGTTTCTCCGACATCACCGAGCATTCGATATGCCAGCCCGGACGGCCGTTGATGGTCTCGGTCTTGCCTTCGAAGGTGAAGCGCCCGTCCCATCCGGGCTCGTCGGCGGCGCTTTCCTTCCACAGCACGAAATCCGCCGGGCTTTTCTTGTGGCTTTCCACCGCGATGCGGGCGCCGGCCTGCTGGTCCTCCAGATTACGCCGCGACAGACGGCCATAGTCCGGCATGGAGGGCACGTCGAACAGCACTTCCCTGCCCTCGGCACCCTGCGCGACATAGGCGTTACCCTTGTCGAGAAGCGTCTGGATCATCGCCACCATGCCATCGATATGCTCGGTCGCGCGCGGTTCCACCGTCGGCGCCAGCACGCCGAGTGCCGCGATATCCTTGTGGAACTGGTCGGCGGTTTTTTCGGTTACCTTGCGGATCGCCTCGTTCAGCGGCAGGTCCGGATAGTCGCGCTTTGCCCGCGTGTTGATCTTGTCGTCGACGTCGGTGATGTTGCGGACATAGGTGACGTGGTCCTCGCCATAGAGATGGCGCAGCAGACGAAACAACACATCGAAGACGATCACGGGCCGCGCATTGCCGATATGGGCAAAGTCGTAGACCGTCGGCCCGCACACATACATGCGCACATTGTCGGGATCGATCGGCCGGAACTCGGCCTTCTCGCGCGTCAGCGTGTTGTAGAGCTTCAGGGCGTCGCCCATGTCCAGTCTCCCGAAATCAGTCTTGATGCACGCACAGGCCGGCGGCCCGGCCGGGTCGTCTGTCAGAGATTGGGTTTCAGGACAAGAACGGCCGGCCAGCGGGACGCTAGCGAATAATCGTGCAGATAATGCAAAGGGCCGTGTTCATGGCAGACCTTATGCCCCGCGCACGCCGGGCCGTCAAGAGCCGGCGCCCGATTCGGCGGACATCCGGGGCGAAGGCGACTTATCTAATAAATAAGTAATTTATTTTATAGTAATAATAATATAAAACTAAATACATAAAATACAACTAATGTAAAATATGAATATCATTATTGTCAATTATGATTTAATTAACCATTATGGTATTGATTTATACTTGAATTAATCACGAGGACGAAAACAATGAACAGATCTCTCAGTCTTATTGCACTGATGATGGCCTCGGCCATGCCGGCGTTCGGGGCAGATGTCGTCGCGCCGCCACCGTTTGAGCCTCCCGCCCCTCCGCCGCCCGCGCCCTTCGACTGGACCGGCGTCTATGTCGGCGCCCTGGCCGGGTATCACTGGACGGACGCAGACCCGCACACCTTTCGCGTCGTTCAGGACCATATCAGGATCGACAACTGGCTGGGCGGCGGCTTTGTCGGCGCCAACTACCAGTTCGAGAACAATCTCGTCGTCGGCATCGAAGGCGAATTCGACTATCTCGCCGGCTCGGGCAACGAGAACCTCCAGGTGGTGATTTCCAACAAGGTCGAGACGGCCGAGGGAAAGCTGGATCTCGGCTGGTCGGGCTCGCTGCGCGGTCGTTTCGGCTATGCCTATGAAAACACGATGCTGTTCGGCACAGCAGGCGGCGAGCTGGCAAGCGGGCGCGGCACCGGCAGTTTCAACGGACAATCGATCGACACCGGCACCCGCACGGTCAAGGCGTGGACGGTCGGCGCCGGCATAGAACACGCCTTCACCGATAACTTCTTCGCCCGCGCCGAATATCGCTATTCCTATTATCCGAAAATCAGCCACGACTTCAGCTGGGACAAGGACTTCAGCATCGAGGCGAGCCGGAACAAATTTCAGGTCGGCCTTGGTTATAAGTTCTGAGCAACCGCGGCGGCCGGATTTCGCAATCAGCACTGCCCCGGAAAAAGCACGCGAACAGCTTTTCAGAGCTCGAGAAATGTTGCTCTCGGCGCGATCGCATCGTATCCAGGAAAGGATGTATCCGTTGCCATCTGCCAGGGGGAAGCCGCGTGAATTGGAAAGCCTCGACTCTGATCGGTCTTGTCGCAATCGTATCGGCGGGCTGCGTCAGTGAAAGCAGCCCCTTCTCCCGCGCAAATCCCGCCTTCGAAAAATACTACAACGGCCCGACGGCAAAGAGCAAAGCACTCGAGAAGTCTTTCTCCGGCCACACGCGGATGACCTATGAGCCGGTCCACGGGACTCAGGTGGAGTATTTTTTGCCCGACGGACGGACATACCTCTGGTACCCGGGCAACACGGTCGTGCTTCCGGGACTTTGGGAAGTGCGAAGCTATACCATGCCCAATCTGGACCTCACCAACATCAACAGGCCTGTGGTCCGCGTCGAGGAGGTCATACCGCTCTGTTTCCAGTACGGAAAGAAAACCTACAATCCCGCCACGCGCAAGCATGGGGACTACTGGAGCTGCTCAATAGCAAGCCCTCGTCCGATAACCAGGGGTGAACTCCGGCAAGGCGATATCTTCCGGCTCTCGGAGCGTGTGAAGCCGCCATTCATCCTGCCAAAAGACAAGACCACCTTCACTGCATTGTTGAAGCAGTGCGGCGACTGCTAGTCGCCGATGACCACCGTCATGTTGTCCAGTCCGACGGACTGGGCCAGGCTGAAGAGCAGCGCCGCGTTGTCCGGATGAAGCCGCACGCAGCCATGCGAGGCGCGTGAGCCGAGACGCGACAGCTGATCGGTCCCGTGAACCGCGTAACCGTGATAGAAGAAGATGGCATAGGGCATCGGCGCATTGTTGTATTTGCGCGACCGGTGGTTCTTCGACAGCCATTCCGCGCCATAGACGCCCGGGGGCGTCGCATAGCTTCCCGCGCCCGTCGACACCGGCCACACATAGCGCTCATAGCCGCCGACAATCACCTTCATCGTCTGCGTGCTGAGGCTGACGGCAGCGACAACCTTGCCAGGCTCGAAAATGTCATCGCCGGACTTGCGGGCCGCGTTGGCCGCGGACGTTGTCGCGAGCAAAACGAACAGACCGACAAGAAAAGAACGCATGGCATCCCCCGGTTACACATAGCCCCTTGAAGTCAAGTTATGCGCACCGGGGAATTCATTCAACGCGTTACTGCCAACAAGGTAAACAATTCAGTCTTGTTGAGCACGTTACTGGCATCAGGGCGCAAGCGTGGCCGCCACCAGATCGACGACCTTCTTCGCCTCGATCGTCATGGCGACCTGCTGTTCCGGCTTGCCGTCCCACGCGCTCGGCGGGAAGAACGGGCCGGCCGGCTTCTGAAGGGTCAGGCCGTCGGCGATCCCGCCGCAGACGACGCGCACGGTTCCGGCCCTAAGGCCGAAGAGCTCCGGCGCAACCACATAGACGCAGGCGCAGCTGTCATGCACGACCATGCCGTCGTCCACCTGCTGGCTGTAGAAATCGATATAGGGATCGGAGATCCTGGCCAGCAGCTCGACCGCCGGGCCGCCGCGCAGCGCCAGTTCCTTCATCACCGTGCGGGTCATCACGGTCTGGATCGTGACGTCGAGCCCGATGATCACCACCTTCCAGGGCGCGGTGAAGACCGCGTCGGCGGCTTCCGGGTCGCCGTGAATATTGGCCTCGGCCGCCGGCGTCACATTGCCGTTGCGCTCAAACGCGCCGCCCATGACGACCACCTGCTTGACGAGGCCGGCGATCTCCGGATCACGGGCGAGCGCCAGCGCCAGATTGGTCATGCGCCCGACGGCGACGATTTCCACCTCGCCCGGATTTTCCCTGACGGTATCGATGATGAACTGAAAGGCCGGGCGCGGATCGAGCGGCACATCGTCGACCGTCTCGGGCATTTCGATGTCGCCGAGGCCGTTCACGCCGTGCACGACCACGGGCCAGGGCGCCATCGGGCGGGCCGGATCATAGGTCTCGTCAGCGCCGCGCGCGACCGGCGCGGAAATGCCGAATTCCCGCTTCAGGAACTGCGCATTGCGGGTTGTGGTGTCGGCAGATGCATTGCCGAAAACCGACGTGATGCCGAGAAGCGCGATATCGGGGTGACGCTCGAGGAACAGCAATGCCATGGCATCGTCAATGCCCGGGTCCGTGTCGAAAATAACCTTGTGCATGAAAACGAATCCTGCTTCTTGAAAGATCATAAACCGGCTGAAGCGCCGCCCGTGAAACGACCTACACGATCCGGGCGAAAAAGGAAACGATGACCGCCCACGGCCATGCCCGCGCCCGCCCTCACGGAGCACGACCGAATTGTTCGAAGCCAGCCTCCACCTGCTGCTCATCCTGTTCGCCGCAGCCTTCATCGCCGGCTTCGTCGATTCCATCGCCGGCGGCGCGGGCCTGATCACCATTCCAGTCATGCTGATCGCCGGCATCCCGCCGCTGCAAACCCTCGGCACCAACAAGCTGCAGGGCATTTTCGGCGCTGCCTCGGCGACGATCTCCTATGCCCGCGGCGGCAGGGTGGATCCGAGAACGCAATGGCCGATGGCGCTTCTCGCCTTCGGCGGCGGCGCGCTCGGCGCGGCGCTGGCAACCGTGATCTCCGGCGATATCCTGCTGGCGGTTCTGCCCTTCCTGCTCGCCGGCATCGGGCTTTACTTCGCGCTGCGCAGCGGGCTCGACGATACCGACCGCCATCAGCGCCTCGCAGTGCCCGTCTTCGCCGGCCTCGTGGTTCCGGCGATCGGCTTTTATGACGGGCTGTTCGGGCCGGGCACCGGGTCCTTCTTCATGATCGCCTTCGTCACGCTCGGCGGGCTCGGCATGCTGAAGGCGACGGCGCGCACCAAGATGCTCAATCTCTCGTCCAATCTCGGCGCCTTCGCCGTGTTCCTCGCCGGCGGGGCGATCCTGTGGAAGATCGGCCTTGTCATGGGGGTCGGCCAGTTTCTCGGCGCCCAGACCGGCTCACGACTGGCGATGAAGCGCGGCGCGAAGATCATCCGGCCGCTTCTGGCGGTCTCGAGCCTCGCCATGGCCGCCAAGGTGTTTCTCGACGACCAGAACCCGGTCTATCAGTGGCTCATGATGTAGGCTTCATCGTCATCGGCAGGCCCGCCGCCATGAAGATCACCGTTTCGGCCGCGGCCGCGACCTTCTGGTTCAGGAGCCCGGCCTCATCGCGGAACCTCCTGGCGAGCGCATTGTCGGGCACGATGCCGAGGCCGACCTCGTTTGCGACGAGGAAGAGCGGATAGGGACATTCGGCGACGAAACCGGCCAGCGCGCTGCCGGCCGCGCCGATATCCATGTCGCGGAGAATGAGATTGGTGGCCCACAAGGTCAGGCAATCAACCAGAACCACTGGGCGTTCGGCACGAACAAGACCTTCGAGGCAGGCGACCAGATCAAGCGGCGCCTCATGGGTCTGCCACCCGTCGCCGCGCGCCGCCTTGTGGTGGGCGATGCGTGCCTGCATTTCCGCATCAAGCGCCTCGGCCGTTGCGACATAATGGAGATTGCCGTCAAAGGCCCGCGCCAGTTTTTCGCCCTGGGACGATTTGCCCGATCGCGCGCCGCCGATAATGAGGCAGGTTTTCCGACCCATCGCTTGCATCCGCAAAGCCCCGCCCTCACTGCCGATTGAAAGGAAGATGCGCCGGAAAACGGTTGGGACATGAAAGCGGACGATTCGTAGAACAAAGAGGCGTCCGCGCTGTTGATCATGTCCGGCGCACATCGCCGAAGACCATCTCCGAGCGAGCACCAACCATTAACCGACGCATTATTGATATAGCGTCGCAACGCCCGCTTCACAAGGCGGTGACCGAACGGCCTCAAAGAGCCGCGGCAACCTTGTCGGCGACATCCTCGGCGAGCCAGGCCTTCCAGACCTCGGGATAGGTTTCGAGGAAATAACGGGCGCCGGCCTCGTTTCCGGCATCGTTGGCGCTCATGAAGGCCAGCACCTCGCTGACGGTCCCGTTGCTCCAGGAACGGTTGTTGAAATAGTCCATCAGGTCTTCGTGCTCAGTCACGAAAGCGCCGGAGACCAGGGTGTATACGGCTGATACGGGATAGGCGTTGAGCTTCGGATCGGCACAATCGGCAACGATCGTGCACCGGTCCCACTCCTGCTTGCTGAATTCGACGCCGAAGCTGAGCTTCACCATGTCGTATTCGCCAAGCAGCGCCGTCGGCGCCCAATAGTAGCCAAGCCAGCCCTGCTGCGCCTCGAAGGCACGCGCGACGGAGGCATCGAGCGCCGCGCCAGATGGGGCGTCGACCAGATCAAACCCTTTCTCCGCCCCATCAAGCGCACGGAAAAGGTTGGCGGTCGAAACCCGGCACGCCCACCCCGCGGGGCAGTTGAACACGGCGGGCTTGTCGCCGCCCTCGGCCGCGATGAACAGCTCCGGATGGCTGAGCGCCTGCTGAACGGTCGTGATTTCCGGATGCGCGTCGACGATGAATTTCGGGACCCACCACCCCTGTACGCCGCCTTCGTTCAAGAGCGGCGCTCCAAAGGCAACGCGCTTCTCGGCGACAGCATGGTCAAGCGCCGGCGTCGCGCTCTCGAACCAGAATTCGGGAATGATCTCCGGCTCACCGGTGACGATGATGCTGGCCACGGCGCTGTCGGTATCGCCGGGCACCATGTTCACCGTGCAGTCAAATCCCTTTTCCAGGATCAACCGGTCCACCCAGGCGGCAAGCCCCGCCGACGGCCAGTCGAGCTCGGCGATCGAAACCGCGCCGCAGCCTTGCTCAGCGCGCGCGCCGTCGGCAAAGAGCGGGAACGCGCCCAACAGAACTGTAGCGGTGGCGATATGCGCTTTCATGATCTGCCCCCCGAGATTGTTGCGCGACCCGACAGGACGGTTCGCCGGCAGAAATCAATCCGGATTCGATTTTCGTCAAGAGTAGTGTCCGAAGGCTCAAATGACAAACACGGGCTTCGGCTTTTTTTGTGGCAGAGGGCGGAAAAGAATGCGTCTGCGCTAACCAAGCAGTAAGGTTCTGGCGCTAGAAACAGACGGCGGACGGTTGCGCGGCGACAAAGCCCCGACCTTTTGAAGTTCCTGCGTGATCGGGGTGCCGTTAAAGGTACTGCGTATGCAGCCGCCGCGCGTTTTCTCCCGCCTCTCCTGCGGCATCAGGAAACGATCGTCAGCCTTTCGGCCGCGCGGGTGATGGCGGTGTAGAGCCAGCGCTCTCGCGTATCCCGGAAGGCCCAGCTTTCATCGAACAGCACGACATTGTTCCACTGCGAGCCCTGCGCCTTGTGGACCGTCAGCGCGTAGCCATAGTCGAAGTCGTCATAACGTTTCTTCGTGGACCAGGGGATTTCCGTCTGGCTGTCCTCAAAGGCCGCCTTCAGGAGCTTGATCCTTGCTGCGCCGCGATCGGGATCGTCCTCTTCCGGGTTTACCAGAAGATTGATGCCCGGCTTCACCGTTTCCTTGGAGGCAGACATCACCTTCCACAGAGAGCCGTTGAGCAGCCCCTTGGCCGGGTCATTGCGCAGGCAGACCAGCTTGTCGCCGGCCTGCGGATAGACCTGCGAAAACCCCTTGAGCTCCCGCAGGCGCTGATTGTAGCGCCGACGCGTGCGGTTGGTGCCGACGAGAACCTGATCGGCATCAAGCACCAGATCCTGGGTGACGTCGCGCTTGGTGATCACCTTTGCCTGGCCGTAATCGCCGAGCGGAATTTCATCACCCTCGCGCACCCGCATCGCCAGATCGATAATCGGGTTGTCGCGCGCCTGGCGGTGGATCTCGGTCAAGAGATAATCGGGCTCGTGATTGGTGAAATAGCCGCCGCCGGAGACGGGCGGCAACTGCCCGGGATCGCCGAGCACCAGAACCGGCGTGCCGAAGCTGACGAGGTCCTGGCCGAGCTTTTCGTCGACCATCGAACATTCGTCGATGATGATCAGCGCGGCCTTGGCGAGCGGGCTCTGCCGGTTGATCGAGAACATTGGCGCGACCGAAGTCTTTCCGGTCTCCTCGTCCTCGATCATCTCCTCGCCCTTGGGCCGGTAGATCAGCGAATGGATGGTGCGGGCATTGCTGGCCCCGCGCGAGCGCAGCACCTGTGCGGCCTTGCCGGTGA
>NZ_CFHTCS010000181.1:0-8778 GCF_984369615.1 Martelella sp.
CCCGGACTGCATTTATGCGCAGCCCTGGACGATCGCCGCCTATCCCGCCCCGCTCGATGCCTGGGCGGGTAACATGATCCAGTGGGTCTTCTATGTCGGCTCGGGCGTTGCCGGGCTGCGCGCAATCATCAAATAACGAGGGCAAGGGCATGACGGTCGATCTCGCGCGTCATCTGGGAGAGGTTCAGGGCAAGCTCGATGCCTTGATCCGCAAGGTGGACGAAAACCGCAGCGGCAATGATGAAATTCACGACCGGCTGAACACAGTCGAGCACCAGAACGAACGTCTGCTCGAACAGAACAAGGCTCTGTCAAAGCGGATCGGCGAAACCGAGGAGTTCGTCGCAGAATATCAGAAGATCAAGCAGATCGGCCGCGGCTATATCCTCGGCGCCGCCATGGCCGGGACCGGGTTTGGGGTGTGGCTCTCGGATGGGCTGATGCAGGTGCTCAAGGCGCTGAAGGGCGGGTAGTCAGCATCCAACCGGAAGGACAGGCCTTTCCAGCAGTCTGTGTCTTAGCGTGGGGCCGGTGAAGTCTGCAGGACTACTTGTGACGTCGAGGTCTCTTCGTAAGTTGCCGCAACCGATGAAGCTCACAGGCCTGCTGAACCTGGGTTTCAGGTAACCCTGTAGCCGCTGCAGCAGCTCGAATATCTCCGCCGAGATTGACTATGGCGATCGCCCTGTCGAGTTCGTTGTTTCTCTTATGACGGCGGCGCTTGGGTTTGTCTCTATTGATCATGCCCGGACGACGTTCGGCGCTCATAGCGCCATTCTGATGCCGGCGAAGAGGAAGCCCCCCGCGCCGAGTATTCCGGCGTACCAGAACCAGATGCGGTTATAAATCGGCGTTGAGCGAAAACAGTAGGGGCATTTCGTTGCCCCCAGCTTCAGAGAGTAGTGACAACTGCAACGAAACAGACGCTTGTTCAATTTGGAGCCCCCAGTCGAAGTTGGGTGCATCTTATAAGGGATGAGAAATCGACGTCAATCTAGGATTACATTCATTTGCGAAAATCTAGGGCCGGTGAAGCGAACACTTCACCGGCTTTTTTCCGTCTGGGTATCTGACGGCCTATGGCTCACCAGAACTGAAACTACGACATCGTCCCGTTGAGTGCTATACGATTTGGTCGGTGTCGGTTTGGTCATTCAACGGTCCTATTATTGCAACATTGTTTCCGCAATTCGCATGTAAGTTGCTGAATACGAATTGCATGACGGGCAAGAGCTTTGAGCTGAAGCTACTGTTGATCTCGTCGTGCTTAGTAAACCGCAGCAAACATAAAAGAGTACGATGATATCTAGGCAATCCGCTATATCGGCGGTGCGGTTCGGCTATGGGCTCCGGCCAGGCGAAAACGCGCCCAGCACCCCGGAAGGGATCGCACGACAACTGCGCTCTGCGAAGTCGGAAGTGCTGCTGTTTCCATGCGAGGGAGCCCAAGCCGTCAGAGAACGGGCGATCCGGACATTCAACAAGAGACGCGATGCCCGAAAGAGTCTGGAGGGCGAACTGTTGCGCGATGCGCTGAGAGCCATTCGTCAGGATAACAACCAGCGTTTTCGTGAGGATGTCAACGCCAGGATCGCTCAGTCTGTAGCCTCTCCTAATGGCTTTAGTGAACGGCTTTCGAGCTTCTGGACGGACCATTTCTCTGTGTCGTTTAGAAAAAACGAAGATATGAGGCTTTTCACGCCGCTCTTCGAGGCGGAGGCGATACGTCCCAACCTGGACGGCAACTTTGCCACGCTGCTGAAATCGGCAACCTTGCACCCTGCAATGCTCTTCTATCTCGACCAATGGCTTTCTGTAGGACCCAATTCGGCTCGGGCCGGAAAACGTGGATTGAACGAAAATCATGGCCGCGAGTTGCTGGAACTGCACACGATGGGTGCCGGCTCCGGCTACACGCAGACGGACGTGCGTCAAGCAGCATTTCTTCTCACGGGCCTCACTGTTGATCGCATTGCCGCAAGAACGATCTTCGACGGCAAACGTGCGGAGCCGGGTTCGTTTTCTATCTTAGATAAATCGTACGGGGCTGAGAGGGACGATATCGTCGAGATCGAGATGTTTCTTGATGACCTTGCGACACGACCGGAGACTGCTCGGTATATCAGCGGCAAGCTAGCGCGTTATTTTCTTTCCGAAAATCCTCCCTCTGACGTGGTGTCGAACATGATTGCGGTCTGGACGCGGACAGGCGGTAATCTATTGGCAGTTTATGAGGCGATGCTTTCGGCGTCGAAAGCACTTGCTATGCCGCCTCAGAATATCAAGCAACCTTTCGATTACGTTGTTTCGTCACTGCGAGCGCTGGGGGTAGACGGGAACTCACTTGTTGTTGACCGAAAGCTGGGAAACTTGGTCAGCTATTGGTTGCAAAGACTGGGCCAGCCTGTCTGGGACCCACCCAGTCCTGAGGGGTTTGAAAGCGGCCGAGCAAGCTGGGTGAATGGAAATCAGTTGGCGGGGCGTATCGTCATTGCGAGAAACATCGTTCGCAAATTCGGGAGAGCCCCTGATCCTTCCCTATTGGCCGAGCATGCTCTCGGACCGTTACTGACCGAGAATACCAAGACACTCGTGGAGCGGGCACCGAACCGGATGGCCGCTGTAACCCTGGTTTTGGCCTCACCGGAGTTCAACCTTCGCTAGGAGTAATGCGATGTCCATTACATTCAATCCTACACGGCGAGCCTTACTTGGCGGTGCGTGTTCTCTTGCTGCGATGCCGCTGACGACGCGCTTTGCCCTTGCTGAGGGCAACGGCGACAACAGGTTTGTAGCCATCATATTGCGTGGGGCCATGGACGGGCTTGATCTGGTTCAGCCCTATGGCGATCCTGCCTTCCGTGTCTTGCGTCCCGAACTCGCGATGACGCCGGACAGCGGGCTCTATGATCTCGACGGCTATTTCGGTCTTCATCCGGCGGCCCGAGACCTCTACCCGCTGTGGAGGCGTGGAGAACTGAGCTTCGTTCACGCAGTTTCGACGCCCTATCGCAATGCCCGTAGCCATTTTGACGGACAGGACATTCTGGAGACTGGTGGAAACGGTCGGGCAGGCCAAGATGGGTGGCTCAACAGGGCAATCGGACTATCGCAGCAAGGCCGCCTCAGGGCTATTGACGTCGCATCAGAGTCGGATCTCATACTTCAGGGCGAACAAGATGCCGAGATGTGGTCGCCGAAAGCCGATGTGCCGATTGCAGCCGATGAGATCCAGTTCTTTGAGGCGCTCTATTCCCGCGACAAGGACTTTGCCCGCGCATTCCGGCAGGCTCGAAGTGCAGACATGAGCGCCGACGAAATTTTCGCAGGCGAAAAGATCGAGGCCTCGACCGAAGGGCTGGCGAGGTTGGCGGGCGGTTTTCTGAGAGAAAATTACCGGATTGCTGCATTTTCGATCAATGGATGGGATACCCATGCCGGCCAGTCCGACCTTTTCGCTCGATCGGCCAATAATCTTTCGACTGCAATAATGACCCTGCGGCGCGAGATGGGCCCGGCTGCGTGGAGCAAAACGGTGGTTCTCGCAATGACGGAGTTCGGGCGTACGGCGCGTCAGAACGGTACCGGTGGAACTGATCACGGGACAGGAGGGTGCGCGGTTGTCGCCGGCGGTGCCTTTCCGGGTGGACGGGTCATGGGGCAGTGGCCAGGTGTCGGTGACGGCGAACTTTATGCAAATCGTGACCTAATGCCCACGGGTGACATTCGTGAGGTGGCTGCGGCGATGCTGTATCGACAGTTCGGTTTTGATGCAGCCGCGCTTTCCACCAATATTTTTCCCGGGCTCGATTTCTCAGCGTCATCCGTATTCGTGCGAGCGTGACATCCGGTACGGACTTTATAATGACAGGCAATCTCTCAGTTATCTGAGATTCCAAATAGTCGTGAGTTAGCTTGGGCCCAAGCGCGCCGGCTTTGCCGAAATGGCGGAGCGCCTCGCGGGGATCAAGGGCCGGTTTATCCTGTCGCTGAATGACCGACCGGAGGTGCGCGAGAACTTCTCGGCGTTTCGGTTCGTCGACGTGAAGTTCGACTACACGATCGGCAGCGGCGAGCAGAAGGCCGTGGGCGAGGTCGTCATTCTGGATGTCAAGGATATTCACCGAGACCGAAACCTTCCTCTGTTCTAAATCCAAATCAATGATCAGGCCGCCGGTTGATCGACGGCCAATGCTCAGGCCACGTGTCGCGAGGCCCATCTGCGGCGTATCTATGGAGCCTTAACGACCACGGCCTTGTCAAAGAAGAACCCACCTCTGAAAGCTTCGCCGAGGGAGCATATGATTGCTGCCTCGGCGAGAGACGGTCGTTGCTGCGGGAACGCCTTTCACCGCGAAAGCCGGGCGCTGTGCGGCAGAGACATTTCCCGTTCATGACGGTCTGGTCAGAAGACCGGGACGACCGCGCCGCCATAGGTATTTTCGATGAAGCTGCGAATCTCATCGGATTGATAGATTTCGACGAACTGCTTGACCCAGTCGGCGCCCGCATCCTCCGTGCGTGCGACGATTACGTTGGCGTAGGGGCTGTCAGGGCTCTCGATGGCGATCGAGTCCTCGATCGGGTTAAAGCCGGCATCGAGCGCATAATTGGTGTTGATCGCGGCGACCGAAACATCATTGAGAACGCGCGGCAGCTGTGCCGCGTCCAGTTCGAGAATCTCGATGTTCTTGGGATTTTCAACGATATCCAGCGGCGTAGCCTTCAGGCCGGCGCCATCGGCAAGCTTGATGACGCCCTTGGCCTGCAGCAGGAGCAGCGCACGGCCGCCATTGGTCGGATCGTTCGGGATCGCCACACGGCTGTTTTCCGGAATGTCATCGACGCTTTCGACCTTTTCGGAGTAGATACCCATCGGTGTGATGATCGTCTTGCCGACGGCTTTCAGGTCGTAGCCGCGATCGGCAACCTGGTTGTCGAGATACGGCACGTGCTGGAAGCTGTTGAGATCGAGGTCACCGTCATTCAGCGCCTGGTTGGGCACGACGTAATCGCTGAAGGTTGCGATCTCGACATCAAGGCCCTGTTCCTTGGCAAGCTTCTGAACCTCTTCGAGGATCTCCTCATGCGCACCGGGCGTGACGCCGACGGTGATCGTGTCCTTGGCAAGGGCTGCCCCAGCGGCAAGGCTGGATGCAATGGCAAGTACGGCAAATGGGGTTGCGAGTTTCATTTCTATTGTCCTTGACGCCGGCGCACCGGTTTCGCCGGTGCGCCGTGTTTCCTGGTAATTTTATCGATCTATCGAGCAGCCGGATGGTTCTGAAGAAATCCGGTTTCCAAAGTTGGGCCGTTGGCGCAATTTCTTGCCAACGCATAGGTCCAGGCATTCACATCGTAGGCCACTCCGACGGAGGCCTTACTGGCTCCGGTTTTTCTTGTCAAAACTGCGCGCCAGACGGTCGCCGGCGCTCTGGATGGCCTGCACCAGCACGATCAGCACGACGACAACGGCGAGCATGACGCCGGGCATGAAGCGCTGATAGCCATAGCGGATGCCGAGATCGCCAAGACCACCGCCGCCGACGGCGCCGACCATGGCGGAATAGCCGATCAGGCTGACGATGGTGAGCGTAAAGGCGAGCGTGATGGCGGGCTTCGATTCCGCCAGCAGAACCTTGATGACGATCTGCATCGGCGTCGCGCCCATGGCGCGTGCGGCCTCGATCAACCCCTTGTCGACCTCGCGGATCGCACTCTCGACCAGACGCGCGAAGAACGGGATCGTGGCGACCGTCAGCGGCACGATCGCCGCCTGGGTGCCGATCGACGTGCCCGCGACGAGCCGCGTGAACGGAATGATCGCGACCACGAGGATGATGAAGGGCGTGGACCGTGTCGCATTGACGATCAGGCCGACGATGCGGTTGAGCATCGGCGCCTGCAGCAGTTCGCCCTTGCCGCTGGTCGCCAGGAAAATGCCGATTGGCAGGCCGAGCGCGGTTCCGATCAGGCCGGAAACGATGACCATCTGCAGCGTTTGCAGCGTACCTTTGGTCAGAAGAGAGATAAGCATATCAGGCGACATAGCCGACGACCTCCGCGTTCAGACCGGTTTGGGCATAGAATTGATCCGCCTTCCGCATCACGGCCGGATCTGCCGAATAGGCGACATAGAGCGTGCCATAGGGTTCGCCGGCAATCTCGTCGACTGTACCGGCGATGATATTGACCGGACTTCCGAGCACCGCCATCAGGCGCGAGACCAATGGCTGGTCGGCAGTCTCGCCAAAGAAACGCAGGCGGATAAGCGCATTGCAGCCGGGCTTGGGGTCGGCAATTACCTGGCGGCCGATCCAATCCGGCAGGCTGCCGCCCGGCAGTGCCGCCAGCATCGAGCGGGTGGTCTCGTGCTCAGGCGCGGTGAAGACATCGAAGGTGCGGCCGCTCTCGACGATCTGGCCCTTGTCCATCACCGCGACGCGCGAGGTGACGGCCTTGACCACTTCCATTTCATGCGTGATCAGCAGCACGGTCAGGCCGAGATCGCGGTTGATCGTCTTCAGGAGACCGAGAATCTGCTGGGTCGTTTCCGGGTCGAGCGCCGATGTTGCCTCGTCCGACAAAAGCAATTTCGGCTCGGAGGCCAGCGCGCGGGCAATACCGACACGCTGCTTCTGTCCGCCGGACAGCTGCGCCGGATAATGGCGCGTGCGTTCCGAAAGCCCGACGAGGTCGATCAGCGGCTCGATCCGCCTTTTGATTTCCTGCTTTCCCATGCCCGCGATCTCGAGCGGCATGGCGACATTGTCATAGACAGTGCGCGAGGACAGCAGGTTGAAGTGCTGGAAAATCATGCCGATCGAGCGCCGGACGGAGCGAAGCGCCACCTCGTCGAGCGCCGCGACATCCGTGCCATCAACAATGACGCGGCCTTCGCTCGGACGTTCAAGACCGTTGACCAGGCGCACAAGCGTCGACTTGCCGGCGCCCGAGCGGCCGATTATCCCGGTGATCACGCCACGCGGGACACTATAGCTGATATTGTCGAGTGCTCTGAAAGCCTTCCTGCCGGTTTCACGGCTGTTGAAGGACTTGGTCACATTTTCAAAGCTGACCATCGGCGAGCCGGTTTCAGCAACCGGTCGCTCGGCCAGGCCGGAGACATGTTCTGCCATCGGATTCTCTTTTGCTGTGCTGGAAACCGGCGAGAAAACCTGCAGGAAACCGCTTGGAAAAGGTTGGCAGTCCGTTAGCACTCCGAACCGGGTGTTTTCAAATCCAAATTTCCAAATGGCCGACAAAGCGAGGGGGCGAGAGGCGATTTCGCATCCTTCAAGTTCCCGTGTTCATGACAGGGCAGAAACGGATCGCCTGCATAAGGTCGTTTTCGCGGCAAGTCCCCTCTGTCCGGACGCGCGAAAAGGGTAGGGGATTTCTGGCCAATCTGGTTTACACGACCTACAAAAAGTCCAATGTTTCTGCAAAGAGCAGTTTACAGCTAGATTGTCCAGAGCCCCTGCTTTCAAGGGGATTCGTCGTGGCCTTCTAAGCCGACGGTCGCAGGTTCGAATCCTGCAGGGGTCGCCATTTCCCCTCTTGCTGCGCCTTGCGCAATATCGCATCGGACTGACGAAGCTCCCGGTTCTCGCTCAAGAGTCCTCAACGTCTGCGCAGCGTCGCCGGGCGCGCCTGTGACACCGGACTGGCGCCTCGCAGGTCGTTACGCCAGATGCGAGAGGATGTTGATCAGCTTGCCGGTTGGGTCGGCCACGAAGAAGCGTCTGACGCCCCACGCCTCGTCCCTCAGGTCGTAAACAATGTCGCAGCCCATCCTGGCGGCGCGGGCATACACCGCGTCGACATCGTCAACTTCCACGGAAAGGTCCGGAACCGGCGCCCCGGAGCCGCCTTCGCTCATGATGCTCAACTGCGTCTTGGCCGTCAGATCCGAACCGAGGGTGACGATCCAGCCGAGATCCATGAGCAGGTCGAGGTCGAAGAGTTCGGTATAGAATGCCTGTACCTCCGGAACCGACCCTGCGGCAACATTCGCAACGATACGCCGCACGCTCATACCGTCACCCCTTGGCTCGTTATCCACAGATGGCCGAATGGATCGCGCACATGTTCTTCTCGCTTGCCGTCCCGGCGGTCCTTGACCGGAATGACAGTCTCGGCGCCCAATGCCGCTTGACAGAATGCGACGGCGGCATCGGCATCCTGAAAGATCAGGCGCGTAAAGACGGTCGTTGGTGTTGTTTTTCCCTGCATTTTCGCTCCGCTTTTATCTTGTCACCCGGGCAAGATAGGCAACGTGACGCAGCGCGTCTTGAATGAAAATCAACGGGGTCGGACATGCCCCTTGGAACACCGCCAATGGTCGGCCGTTCGAAGCGCCATCCAGAAGCGACATACCGGCAAGACTGAAGATGATCTGGCACCGTCCCGACGGCAGCACTGTCTCGAACCCAGACGCCTCGGGGTCCGAGACGCACCAGAGCTGGTCAATCAACAACCTGGCCGTCTTGTTTGCGGGATCGCGAGAAATGAGCACCGTTTCCCTCGATTTGAATCCCGCGCAATTGGACCACTAAAGTCGCGCTGAAGCAATGGAAACCGCGTCAATCAGCGTCTGCCTGCCGGGATCGCCGTCGTCGGCTGTCTGCAGGCTTCCATCTTCCGCGGTTGCGTTCGGCCAACCAGTCGGCAAGCGCGATTGCGGCGCGGCGGTTCATGCCGTGCTGCGACAGCGCCAGATAGTAGACCGAGGCATTGTCGATCCGGATATCGGACAGGCGCACCAGTTCGCCCTGC
>NZ_CFHTCS010000182.1:0-8717 GCF_984369615.1 Martelella sp.
CGCATCCCCCATGACATGACGCTTTCGGGCCATTCGGACGCTGACGTCGCCTTCCACGCGCTGACGGACGCGCTGCTTGCCACCTGCGGCGAAGGCGATATCGGTGACCATTTCCCCCCCTCCGATCCGCAATGGAAGGGCGCGGCCTCGAACATCTTTCTGGCGCACGCGGCGAAGATCGTCCGCGGCCACGGCGGCGTCATCCTCAATGCCGATGTCAGCCTGATTGCCGAGGCGCCCAAGATCGGTCCGCATCGCCTGGACATGCGCCGCGCGATTGCCGAATGCCTGGGCATCGACATAAGCCGCTGCTCGGTCAAGGCCACCACCAATGAAACCATTGGCTTTGTCGGCCGCAAGGAAGGCATTGCCGCGATTGCGACGGCAAGCGTCAGTTACGGAAACATGCGATGATCAACGCGGATATCGAGGAACGGGCCAGGCTCCTGATCGAGCGCTGCACCAGGGCCGGCAAGACGATTGCCACGGCGGAAAGCTGCACGGGCGGCCTGATCATCGGCGCGCTGACCGATATTGCCGGCTCGTCAGCCGTGGTTGATCGCGGTTATGTCACCTATTCGAACCAGGCGAAGATCGACATGCTCGGCGTCAGTCCGACCACGCTGGCGACGGCCGGTGCGGTCTCGCGCGAAACCGCCCTGCAGATGTCGGCCGGCGCGCTCTGGCGCTCCGGCGCCGATCTCGCCGTTGCCGTGACCGGGATTGCCGGGCCGAGCGGCGGTTCGGCCGAAAAGCCGGTCGGTCTCGTCCATCTCGCCGCTCGCGATCGTCGCGGCCACCTGCATCACATCGAAAGCCGCTATGGCGACATCGGCCGCGACGGCATAAGGATCGCCACGGTGCAGACCGCGCTCGGCATGCTGGAGGGGCTTATTCAGTCGTAGATCTTGTCGGCCCGGGCCTCGAAAGCCTCGGAGAACTTGCGGAAGGCCCGGTCGAACATCGAGCCCATCATCGCGCCGAGGATGCGGTTCTTGAACTCGTAATTGATGTAGAACTGGACCGCGCAGGCATCCTCGCCCTCGGGCTGGAAATGCCAGCAATTGTCGAGAAAGCGGAATGGTCCGTCCACATAGCTGACGTCGATCCGGCGTTCGTCGTTGTTCAGCAGCACCTGGGTGGTGAAGCTCTCGCGGATCCCCTTGTAGCCCACCGTCATGTCGGCGATCAGCAGCGTCTTGCCGTCCTTTTCCCGCGACGAGCGCACCGACAGCGCCTCGCACAGCGGCAGGAATTCAGGATAGCGCTCGACATCGGCAACGAGAGCGAACATCCGGTCTGCGGAATGGTGGACATGTCGTGTAGTCTTGAATTCGGGCATGGTTTTCAGCTAATGGCCCGCGCCCGAAAGCGCAAGCAATTCGTTCACCGCGCGGTGGGATTTCAACACGCAGACCGGCACGCCCGCTCCGTTCAAGTCGATCACGCGCTCCATTTTCGGTGCGGTCAGCCTGTTGAAATTCCAGATATAGCGCAGAAAGGCGAAGTCAATCCGCTCGGGGCACCCCGGAGCCATATCGACCCTGACCTCGCCATAGGAACCGGCTATGCGCTTCATCGCCCCGAAAAGACTGACCAGCCGCGGCGGCGCAAGCCAGAGCACAAGGTCGGCACGCCTGAGGCGCAGCGGCATCGTCTCGGTATTGTTGCCGTCAAACACCCAATCGTCGCCATCGGCGTACGCCGCGACCCTGGCGACGATATCGGACCGCTCCCGCATCACCCAGCCGGGCAGCCAGAAGACATCGCGATCCATGGAGACGTAGGGCAGATCGAACCGGGCGCAGACCCGGCGCGAAAGCGTCGACTTGCCGCTTCCCGAACAGCCGATCACCATGATGCGCCGCGCCGTGTGCAAAAGCACGGCGGCTTCCCTGACGGCGATCTGTCTCATGAACTCCCCCAACAAAGGAAAAGGGGTATACAACCCGCCTGCAACTCAGGCAAGCCCTTGATCATGTTAGGGTTAAGGCGGACGCCGCCGGCAGAGGGGCCGGGCCCCTGCTCTATTCCGCGGCCAGCTGCGCCAGCTTCTTCGCCCGGTTTTCCCGCAACCGCGCGAAGTCTTCGCCGGCGTGGTGGGAGGAGCGCGTCAGCGGGCTGGAAGAGACCATCAGGAAGCCCTTTGTATAGGCGACCGTCTCGTAGGACTTGAACTCTTCCGGCGTCACGAAACTGACCACGCGATGGTGCTTGCGGGTCGGCTGGAGGTATTGCCCGATGGTGAGGAAATCGACATCCGCCGTCCTCAGATCGTCCATCAGCTGCAGTATCTCGTTCCGCTCCTCGCCGAGCCCGACCATGATGCCGGATTTGGTGAACATGTTCGGGTCAAGCTCTTTCACCCGCTGAAGAAGGCGGATGGAATGGAAATAACGCGCGCCGGGGCGAACCGTGAGGTAGTTCGACGGCACGGTTTCCAGATTGTGGTTGAAGACGTCCGGACGGGCGGCGACAACGCGCTCCAGCGCGCCGGGCTTGCGCAGAAAGTCCGGCGTCAGCACCTCGATCGTGGTCGAGGGCGATGCCGCGCGGATGGCCAGGATCACCTTTTCGAAATGCTCCGCACCGCCGTCGGCGAGATCATCGCGGTCGACGGAGGTGATGACGACATGGCTCAGGCCCATCTGGCTGACGGCCTTGCCGATGTTCTCCGGCTCATCCGGATCGAGCGCGCCGGGACGGCCCGTGGAGACGTTGCAGAACGCGCAGGCGCGCGTGCAGATCTCGCCCATGATCATGAAGGAGGCGTGCTTCTTGTCCCAGCACTCCCCGACATTGGGACAGCCGGCTTCCTCGCAGACCGTGACGAGCTTGTTCTCCTTCACGATGCCGCGGGTTTCCTGATAGCCCTTCGAGGTCGGCGCCTTCACCCGGATCCAGTCCGGCTTGCGCATCACTTCCGTATCCGGCCTGTGCGCCTTTTCCGGATGACGGACCCTTTTGGGGGCATTGCCTGTCGTATCGAGAAGCGTAACCATTGCCTATCCTTGCGTGCCGCCGAGCCCGGAGGCCCGGACGGCTTCTCATGCAAACTCTTGTCAGCGCTTTATCAGGCGCCCGACCCAGATCAGGATCACCGCGCCGATGAAGCCGGCGATGAGGTAGCCGAGCCAGCCGCCGAGGGCAATGCCGAACAGGCCAAGAATGGCGTTCGCGACAATGGCCCCGACGATGCCGAGAATGATGTTCATGACGACGCCCATCTCGGACTTCATGAATTTCTCGGCAAGCCAGCCAGCGATGCCGCCGATGACGATGGCGGCGATCCAGCCTACACCCTGTTCTTCCATGAAATGCGCTCCCTTCTCTCTTCAGTGTTGAGGCAGGCCTCCTTCGGGCCTGCCCGGCCACCATAAAGGAATCAAGCGTTCAGTGCACGCCCATAAGCGTCCAGCACGCTTTCCTTCATCATTTCAGACAGCGTCGGGTGCGGGAAGATGGTGTGCATCAGCTCTTCCTCGGTGGTCTCGAGATTCATGGCGACGACAAAGCCTTCGATCAGCTCGGTCACTTCAGCGCCGACCATATGGGCGCCCAGAAGTTCGCCGGTCTTCTTGTCGAACACCGTCTTGACCATGCCCTGGTCCTCGCCGAGCGCAACCGCCTTGCCATTGGCGACGAAGCTGTAGCGGCCGACGCGGACGTCGTAACCGGCTTCCTTGGCCTTCGCCTCGGTCAGGCCCACAGAGGCAACCTGCGGGTTACAATAGGTGCAGCCGGGAACCTTCAGCTTGTCGAGCGGATGGACGTTCTTTTCGCCCGCCAGCTTTTCGACGCAGATCACCGCTTCATGCTCGGCCTTGTGGGCCAGCATCGGCGGGCCGGCGACGTCGCCGATGGCATAGATGCCGTCAACATTGGTCTTGCAGTAATCGTCGATCACGATGCAGCCGCGATCGGTCTTGATGCCGAGCTTTTCCAGCCCGATATTCTCGATATTGCCCTGGACGCCGACGGCCGAGATCATGCGGTCGGCGGTAATCTTCTCCACCTCGCCGTCCCTGGTCTCGACATGGGCTGTAATGTCGTCGTTGCCCTTCTCGACCTTGGAAACCTTGGCTTCCAGCATGATCTTGATGCCGCGCTTTTCGAGCCGCTTCTGGGCGAATTTGGCGATCTCGGCATCCTCGACCGGCATGACCTGCTTCATCACTTCGACCACCGTCACCTCGACGCCAAGCGAGCGGTAGAAGGAGGCGAATTCGATGCCGATCGCGCCGGACCCCATGACCAGCAGCGACTTCGGCAGCTTCGCAGGCTTCAGCGCGTCGAAATAGGTCCAGATCAGCTTGCCGTCGGGCTCGATGCCCGGCAGCGCGCGCGGACGAGCGCCGGTGGCGACGATGATATGCTTGGCCGAATACGCGCCGGCGCCGAGCGCATTCTTCGGCTTCGGCGCCTGCGGCTCGACGATCTTCTTCTTGACCTCGGAAACGGTGACTTCGCCGGGCTTCGACAGCGTTGCCTCACCCCAGATGATGTCGACCTTGTTCTTCTTCATCAGGAAGCCGACGCCGGCATTCATCCGCTCGGCGATGCCGCGCGAGCGCTTGACGATGGCTTCAAGATCAGCCTTGACCGAACCGTCGACGGTGAGACCGTATTCCTTCGCATGGGCGGTGAAGTCGAGAATCTCGGCGGAGCGCAGCAGCGCCTTGGTGGGAATGCAGCCCCAGTTGGAGCAGATGCCGGCCATGTGCTCGCGCTCGACCACGGCCGTCTTGAGACCAAGCTGTGCCGCGCGGATTGCTGCGATATAGCCGCCAGGGCCGGCGCCGATGACAATGACATCATAGTTCTGGGACACGGGGCTCATCTCCTTTGCGAGGAGCCGGGCGGCTGCCCGGCCCGATTGAGGGGGATGCCGCGTCTCTTACGCGCTCAGCATCCCGTATATTTCATCTTTCAGAACCATTCGGCGCTTGCGCATCACTTCCATATGCGTGTCGTCGGTCGGTTCGATCTTCGTTTCCGCGCGATGAACCGCGCGGTTTATCTCGTGATATTCGTCAAGCAGCCTGGCAAAGCGCGGATCCTCGACTTTCAAAGCGTGCATCCTGTCGACCAGATCAGGGAATTCATCGGCCAGTTCGTGCGGGGTATTCGACATTGGACAGTTCCTCCTGTGATTGAAGACGATATCCAACGCTAAGCTTTGCCGGGTCTTGCTCCTTGATTCCTGTCAAATCCGATGTCGATCACAGACCGAGCATCATGCGCACCATCGGCTCCAGACCCCGGCCGATCGCCCTCGTGTTTTCCGCATCCAGATGAACGCCGTCGATCGGGCTTGCCCTGGCGACCGAGGCCGCATCGTAAAAGCCGCAGCCCAGGTCATCGGCGATTTCGCTGTAATAGGTCGAGAGCATCTGCGATTGCTCGACAACACCCTGCAGAAACCCCATGCCGGTATCGTTCGCCGTGGGCACCGCATGCGGCGGCGAGACCACGAGAATGTCCGGGGCATCATCTCCGAAGGAATAGGGATGCGAACGGACGATCTCGATCAGCCGCTTGAGGCCGCTGCGCGCGCCGAACGCGCCGCCGCCCGTCCAGGGCTTCAGGTCATTGGTGCCAAGCATGATGATGACGAGATCAAGCGGCGTATGGCTGGCGAGAAGCGTCGGCAGAACACGCACGCCGTTGCGGTCGGCCGCCGCACCGTGATCGTCATAGGCCGTGGTGCGGCCGCCGAGCGCTTCGCAGAGGACGTGAACGCCCTCGCCCAGAGCCTTCTGCAGCACCATCGGCCACCGGTCCTCATGGGCATGCCGGCCGTTTCCGGCCGGATCATGCCCGAAGGTCAGGGAATCACCGTAGCACAGGACTGTTTTCATGGCGCATCATCCCTGTACAAGACCTGTCAGACCAGCATCGACATCGGGTTTTCGATATAGCCCTTGAACGAGGCCAGGACCCGGGCCGCCAGAGCGCCGTCAACGCAGCGATGGTCGGTCGAAAGGGTCACAGACATCATCGTCGCGATGGTGATCTCGTCGTTCTTGACCACGGCCCGCTTTTCGCCCGCGCCGACCGCGAGGATCGAGGCATGCGGCGGGTTGACGACGGCCGCGAAGTCCTTGACGCCCATCATGCCCATGTTGGAGACCGCCGTGGTGCCGCCCTGATATTCGGCCGGCTTCAGCTTCTTCTCCCTGGCGCGCTTGCCCATGTCCTTCATCTCGTTGGAGATGACGGACAGCGGCTTTTCCTCGGCCTTGCGGATGATCGGCGTGATCAGTCCGCCCGGAATGGAAACGGCAACGCCGACGTCCACATGCTTGTGCACGACCATGTTGCTCTCCGTCCAGGAGACATTGGCTTCCGGAACATCGCGCAGCGCCAAAGCCATGGCCTTGATCACCATGTCGTTGACCGAGAGCTTGTAGACCGGCTTGTCGTCCTTGACGGGTGCTGCCTTGTTGAGCTGGCTGCGGAGCGCCAGCAGCGCGTCCAGTTCGCAATCCACCGTCACATAGAAATGCGGGATGTGTTGCTTGCTTTCCTGCAGGCGCTTGGCGATCGTCTTGCGCATGCCGTCATGCGGCACGAGTTCGTAGGAGCCTTCCTCGAACAGTTTTAGGATGGCGTCTTCCGACTGGGCCTGCGGGATCGGTGCGGCGGCGGCCTTCTCGCCAGCGGGCGCTTCCGCCTTCGGCGCGGCCTTGCCGACACCCTCGCTGACGGCCTTTTCGATGTCGCGCTTGACGATGCGGCCGTGCGGGCCGGAGCCGGAAAGGGCTGCAAGGTCGAGCCCCTCTTCCTTGGCCAGACGACGGGCGAGCGGCGAGGCGAAGATGCGCTCGCCGTCGGCCTTCGGCGCCGCCGGGGCCTCGGGTTCGGGAACCGGGGTGTCGGAAGACGGGATGCCGCCCTTGGCGACAGCGTCCCCGGTCTTCTCTTCCTTCGGCGCCTCGGCCTTGGCTTCCTGCTTGGGCTCTTCCTTGGCGGCCGGCGCGGCATCGCCGCCGCCCGTCGCCTTGGCGGCTTCGGCCGCGTCTTCGCCTTCTTCGGCAAGGATCGCGATCAGCGCATTGACCTGAACGCCCTGGGTACCCTCAGGCACCACGATCTTGGCGACCGTGCCCTCATCGACGGCTTCGACTTCCATCGTCGCCTTGTCGGTTTCGATCTCGGCGATCACATCACCGGCCGAAACGCTGTCGCCTTCCTTCACCAGCCATTTGGAGAGGTTGCCCTCCTCCATGGTCGGGGAAAGCGCCGGCATCGTAATCTTGATCGGCATCGAACGTCTCCCTTACTTGTAGCAGACGGCCTTGACCGCATCGATGACTTCACCGACGTTCGGCAGGGCGAGCTTTTCGAGGTTCGCGGCGTAGGGCATGGGAACGTCCTTGCCCGCGATCGTCATGATCGGCGCATCGAGATAGTCGAAGGCCTGCTGCATGACGCGGGTCGCGATCTCGGTTCCGACGGAGGACTGCGGGAAGCCTTCCTCGACGGTCACAAGACGACCGGTTTTCTTCACCGATTCGACAACCGTCGGAAGGTCCATCGGACGGATGGTCCTGAGATCGATCACCTCGACGTCGATACCGTCTTCCGCAAGCTTTTCAGCCGCTTCGACCGCATAGGTCATGCCGATGCCGAAGGAGACGAGGGTCGCGTCCTTGCCCTTGCGATGGATGCGGGCCTTGCCGATCGGCAGGACGAAATCATCCAGTTTCGGCACTTCGAACTTGTGGCCGTAGAGGATTTCGTTTTCGAGGAAGATGACCGGATTGGGGTCGCGGATCGCCGCTTTCAGCAGGCCCTTCGCGTCGGCAGCCGTATAGGGCATCACCACCTTGAGGCCCGGAATATGGCTGTACCATGCCGCGTAGCACTGCGAATGCTGCGCCGCAACACGCGCCGCTGCCCCGTTCGGACCGCGGAACACGATCGAACTCTCCATCTGTCCGCCGGACATGTAGTGCGTCTTGGCGGCGGAGTTGATGATCTGGTCCATCGCCTGCATGGCGAAGTTGAAGGTCATGAACTCGACGATCGGCTTCAGCCCGGCAAGAGCAGCGCCGATGCCGACGCCGGCAAAGCCGTGCTCGGTGATCGGCGTGTCGACGACGCGCTTGGCGCCGAATTCCTGCAGCAGGCCCTGCGTGATCTTGTAGGCGCCCTGATATTCGGCGACTTCCTCGCCCATGACGAAGACATCGCCGTCGGCGCGCATTTCTTCCGCCATGGCGTCACGCAGCGCTTCGCGCACCGTGGTCATCACCATTTCCGTGCCTTCCGGAATATCCGGATCGGAAGCGGCCTCGGCGGCCTTCGGCTCGGCGGGAACGGCTTCGGGAGAGGCCTGCGGCTTTTCTTCCTGGGCGACTTCAGGAGCCTTCGTTTCTTCAGGAGCCTTGGTCGCGGCCTCGTCGATATCGTCGGCGCTTTCGTCTTCCTCGAGAAGAACGGCGATCGGCGTGTTGACCTTGACGCCCTCGGTGCCTTCGGCAATCAGGATCTTGCCGATGGTGCCCTCGTCGACGGCCTCGACTTCCATCGTCGCCTTGTCGGTCTCGATTTCAGCCAGGATGTCACCGGCGGCGACGCTGTCACCTTCCTTCTTGAGCCATTTGGTGAGGTTGCCCTCTTCCATCGTCGGGGAGAGCGCCGGCATGAGAATATTGGTAGGCATTTATATCCCTCCCCGTCTTAGCGCAGGATGTCGGTGTAGATCTCGG
>NZ_CFHTCS010000183.1:0-8713 GCF_984369615.1 Martelella sp.
GAGAAGTAATACCCGGAGGGGGCGCAAAATATTGCGCCCCCGCCCGAACAGACTGCCGGAGCTATGTTTGATGCCTGAACACCATACCGTTGCCGAAGCCTTTCGCGAGGCTTTTCGTTGTCATCCCGCAGGCGTTGCGGTGATTACCGCCGATCCCGGCGATCAGCCGGTGGCGATGACCGTGTCTTCGCTGATTTCCGTCAGCGCGTCGCCGCCGACCATCGCCTTTTCGCTTTCGGCGCGATCGCGGTCCACGGCAACGGTGTTGCAGGCGGAAACCGTGGTTGTCCATATGTTGCGCTATCCGGATCTGGAACTGGCCCGGCTGGGGGCCACGCCCGGCGCCGACCGCTTCGGTCCGGGCATCGCCTGGACACGGCTTCCGACCGGCGAGCCGCGTTACACCAATGTTTCGACATGGTTCAGGGCGCGCATCAGCGGAACGCTTGCGGTCGAGGGCGCAACGCTGGTAGCCGCGGAACTGATCGAAGGGGCGACCGCCGATCTCGCCGCGCCCGAACGCGAGTCGCTCGTCTACCTGGATCGCCGCTGGCACCGGCTGCGCGAGGACAGCAGCGGCGTGGCCAGTCTCGCTCTGCTGGACGAGGAATATCGCGACGTTTTCCGCTGAAGCACGCGGCGATGTCGCCGGAATATAGCACAACCGCGGACCGGGGCTGTCGGAGGGGCGGTTTATAACCCGAAGCGATATTTTTGCGCAACTATCCGATCATGCCGCCGGAAAGACAGGTCTAAGGTGGCGCGAGGAGGAAACCAGCCCGGGCAACTGCAGCAGAAGCGCGGAAACGAGGCTGGTGAATGGAGGGGAAGAGGATCATGGCAATCCTTTCCGTAAAGGGAATGTCCAAAAGCTTCGGCGCGCTGAAGGTCGCCGACGACGTCAGTTTCGCGCTTGCCGAAGGCGAGGCGCTGGGCATCATCGGCCCGAACGGCGCGGGAAAGTCCACGCTTTTCAACCTCATCACCGGCAATCTGCGGCCGGACGGCGGGCAGGTGATGCTGGGTGACCGCGATGTCACCCGGGAGAGCCCGATGCAGCGCTGCATCAGCGGAATCGGCCGGTCGTTCCAGATCCCGCAGCCTTTCGACCATCTGTCGGTCTATGAGAACCTGCTCGTGGCCGCGCGCTTCGGCGGAGCCGTGGGCGCATCCGAGGCGCCGGGATTGTGCATGTCGATTCTGGCGCGGACGGGGCTGGAGCAACTGGCCCTCCACAAGGCCGGCACCCTGCCGCTGCTGAGCCGCAAACGGCTGGAACTGGCGCGCGCGCTCGCCACCCGGCCGCGCGTTATCCTGCTGGACGAGATCGCCGGCGGGCTGACCGATGGGGAGTGCGCGGAACTGGTGACCACGATCCGCGCAATCCACGCCGAGGGCACCGCCATTCTCTGGATCGAGCATGTCCTGCATGCATTGAACGCGGTGGTGACGCGGCTGATGGTCCTGAACTTCGGTCGCATGCTGATGATCGGCGATCCGGAAGAGGTGATGGCCGCGCCCGAGGTGCGCGAAGTCTATCTGGGGATCGAGGCATGAGCGCGCTTCTGGACATTCGCGATCTGACCGCCCATTACGGCGACTTCCAGGCCCTGTTCGGCATTGACCTGACGCTGAATGAGGGCGAGACGCTGGCGATCATCGGGGCAAATGGCGCCGGCAAGACCACGCTGATGCGCGCCATCACCGGCATCGCCCGGGTGACGGCGGGCACGGCCACCCTGAACGGCGCACGCATCGACCGGCTCACCGCGCCCGACATTCTGCGCGCCGGCATCAGCATGGTGCCGGAGGGGCGACGACTTTTCCCCAGCCTCACCGTCGAGGAGAACCTTCTGATCGGCGCCCATGTCCGCAAGGGCAATGCCTTCTGGAACCTTTCGCGCGTTTTCGAACTCTTCCCGGTCCTGGCTGAGCGCCGCGGCCAGCCCGCCACCGCATTATCCGGCGGTCAGCAGCAAATGGTCGCCATCGGACGGGCGCTGATGTCGAACCCGTCCGTGCTCCTGTGCGACGAACTGAGCCTGGGCCTTGCGCCCGTCGTCATCCGCGAGATCTACGCCGCCTTCCCGACGATCCGCGAGAGCGGAACCGCGATCATCGTGGTCGAGCAGGACATCGGCCAGGCGCTAAAGATCGCCGATGGCGTCCATTGCATGATGGAAGGCCGCATCACGCTGTCGGGCCCCCCTTGCGAACTCTCGCGCGATGCCATCCACGACGCCTATTTCGGGATCAGTCACGCATGATATGGCTTGAAACACTCATTCAGGGCTTGCTGCTCGGCGGATTGTACGCCCTGTTCGCCGCGGGGCTCAGCCTCGTCTTCGGCATTATGCGCCTGGTCAATCTGGCCCATGGCGATCTGATCGTGCTGGCCGCCTATCTGATCCTCGGCATCGGCACGGCCATGGGGCTGAACCCGTTCATCGCCGCGCTGATTGCCATGCCCATCATGTTCGTCCTCGGCTATGTGCTGCAGACCGTGCTTTTGAACCGCGTGCTGGGCGAGGACATCCTGCCGCCGCTGCTGGTCACCTTCGGGCTGTCCGTCGTCATCCAGAACGCGTTGCTGCAGCAGTTTACCGCCGACAGCCGCAAATTGCCGGTCGGTCCCATCGAGGCGCAGTCGCTGTCTTTCGGGTCGGTCAATGTCGGCATCATGCCACTGATCACCTTCGCCTCGGCCATACTGGTGATCCTCTGCCTGAACCGGATCTTCTACCGGACGGCGCTTGGCAGGGCGTTCCGGGCCACGTCCGATGATCCGGTGACGGTTCAGCTTATGGGAATCCGGCCAAGTCGCATTTTCGCGGTGGCGACGGGCATTGCCATGGTCGTCGCCACCATCGCCGCGCTGTATCTGGGCGCGCGCGCCAATTTCGATCCGTCCATCGGTCCCGCCCGCCTTCTCTATGCCTTCGAGGCGGTTATCATCGGCGGGCTCGGGAGCCTGTGGGGCACGCTGATCGGCGGGCTGGTCATCGGCGTTGCGCAGGCCTTCGGCGCGGCGCTGAACCCGCAATGGCAGATCCTGGCGGGCCATGTCGCCTTTGTTGTCGTGCTGCTGTTGCGGCCGCGCGGGCTGTTTCCGCGCGCCTATGATTGAGGACCGGCCATGAGAAAACCCCTGGAACTCCTCTTCGTTGCCATCCTCGTCGCCATCATGGCGATCATCCCGCTGTTCGGCCTGCGCGCGCTGGTGCAGGACCTGTTCATGGTGTTGTGCCTGCTGGTCCTGGCATTGAACTGGAACATGCTTGCCGGCTTTGCCGGCCTCGTCTCCGTCGGCCAGCAGCTTTTCGTCGGCGTCGGCGCCTATTCGATGTTCGCAGCCGTTATTCTGTGGGGGATTGATCCCCTGACCGGCGCGGTGATCGGCGGCGTGGTCGCCATGGCGCTGTCGGTCCCGGTCGCCTTCTTCACGTTTCGTCTGAACGGCGCCTATTTCGCCATCGCGACATGGGCGGTTGCCGAAATCGGCCGGCTTTCCATCGGCCAGTGGCGCGCGCTTGGCGGCGGCACGGGCACCGCGCTGCCGCGCGGGGCCGCGCGCGATATGCCCGGCGTTCAGCTCCTGCGCGATGTTCTCGACATTTCGGGCGCGGCGGCCGTCGATGTGCTGACCTACTGGCTGGCGCTGGGGCTGGTCGTGGTGATGCTGGTCGCCAGCTGGCTGTTCCTGCGCTCGCGCATGGGGCTCGGCCTGCAGGCCATGCGCGACAATCCCGTCGCGGCCCGTTCCGTCGGCGTCGATGCCGTGCGCCTCAAGGCGCTGGTCTTCCTGTTGACCGCGTTTGGCACCGGACTTTGCGGCGCGCTGATCTTCATACAGACCGGACGCATTGCGCCCGACGCCGCGTTTTCCGTGATCGACTGGACGGCCTTCGTCATTTTCATTGTCGTCATTGGCGGTATCGGCACCTTGCCTGGCCCGATCGTCGGCGTGCTGGTCTTTTACGGGCTGCAAAGGCTGCTTTCCGACTACGGCACGGTCTATCTGATCGTTCTGGGCGTGATCGGCATCGCGATCATGCTGTTCGAAAAGAGGGGATTGTGGGGCGGCCTGATTCAACGGACCGGTTTCGACCTACTGCCGCTTGAACACATCCCGCCAGGACCCGGTCCCGATAAACGCACAACAACCTGATGCGCCCGAGGAGGAGCAACGCATGAGCTATTTCAACGAAACGACGTCAGCCGACACGGTCAACGCCCGCATGGGGCCTGAAACCGACCCGCGTCTTGCCGAAGTCATGACATGTCTCGTTCGCCACATTCATGACTTTGCCAAGGAAATCCAGCTGACGCAGGACGAGTGGGAGTATGCGATCGCCTTTCTGACCAAAACCGGCCAGATGTGCTCGCAGGAGCGGCAGGAATTCATTCTGCTGTCGGACGTTCTGGGCGTTTCCATGCTGGTCGACGCGATCAACAACCGGCGTCCCGAAGGCGCGACCGAGAACACCGTTTTCGGGCCGTTCCATGTCGACGGGGCGCCGATCCGGCAGATGGGCGACAATATCTCCCTGGACGGCAAGGGTGAAAGCTGCCTGTTCGAGGGCCGGGTGCTGGACCGCGACGGCCATCCGATCGAAGGCGCGACGGTGGACGTCTGGTCGGACAATGCCGAGGGCTATTATGACGTTCAGCAGCCGGGCATTCAGCCGAAATGGAACAATCGCGGACGGTTCATCACCGGGGCGGACGGCCGCTACAGCTTCGTCGGCATCAAGCCGGTCAGCTATCCGATCCCTGACGACGGGCCGGTGGGACAGATGCTCGGCCATCTCGGCCGCCACCCCTACCGCCCCGCGCATATGCACTATCTCGTCACCGCGCCGGGCTATCAGAAACTGGTGACACACACCTTTGTCGGCGGTGACGAATATCTGGAATCCGACGCGGTGTTCGGCGTCAAGAAATCGCTGATTGCGCCGTATGAGAGGGTTGAAGGCAGCACCACGCAATGGCGCTCTCCATTCGACTTCGTCCTCGTATCATTGTGAGGTCTGAATGCCCAACGTCAAAATATTCGTCGACGAGGCGCTCTACAACGCGGCACAGGAGAACCTGGTCGCGTTGCTGCCTGATCTGCGGATAGCGCTGTGTTCACTGCTCTCGGTCGACAATGCCGCCTGTCATCTGGCCATGCTTCCGGTTCTTGGCCTGTCCGATCAGCCGCAGGTCAGCGTCGAGCTCAATCTGTTGGCGCGGCCGGACCGGACCCGGGAGAAGGTCGCCGAAATTGCCGGAAAGCTTCGCGAAAAGGTCGGCAATGCCACGGGCCAGCCTGTGGCGGTGCGCATCTCCATGCTGGACCCGGAGACCTATGTCGCGCTGAAATGACCTTTGCGCTTCAGCGCCGCCGGTGGGTCACCTGTTCCTCATGATCCATACTGGCCTGCAGGCGCTGGGCCTCGATATGCAGGAATTCGATGAACTGCCGGGCTGCGGGCGGTCTCTGTCTTTCGATCATGGTCAGAACGCCGAGCTGGCGGTCGGGATGGTCGATTTTCAACGGCAGCACGGCCAGAGGGATGGTGCGGCGGTTTTGGAAAACCACGGAATAGGGCAGAATGGTCAGGGAGTCCGATCCCATCAGCAGCGACTGGATCGAGGCGAGCGTTCCGCCGGAGAAATTGATCATGAAATCCTTTTGCCCGATCGATTTCAGCGCCCGTTCGAGATCGCGGTAAAGCGGGCTGTTGGCGGGCGGAGCGATCCAAGGATAGCGGGCGACGGCGTCAAGCGTGATGCCCTTGACCCGCGTCAGGGGATGGTCCGCGCGGCAGGCGACCACGTTCCTGCCCGAAAGCAGCGGCAAAAAATCCATATCCGCAGGCACCTGCCGCGGATGAAGCGGCAGAATGGCGATATCGAGACCGCCATTGCGCAATCCGACGGAAAGGCTGTCCAGGTAACCGTAGGACTGGTCGATATACACATCCGAATGACGCGACTGAAATTCGGCGATCATGACCGCCACGACGCCGTCGGTGAAGATCGGCGATCCGCCGACGCGCAGCCTGCCGGCCAGACCCTGGCGGAAGCGCCGGACCAGAAGGCTGGCTTCCTGGTTGGCGCTGCGGATGCGGCTGCCCAGCCGCGCGAGACTGGCGCCCAGTTCGGTGGCGCGCAATGGCCTGCGCCCGGGCTCGAACAGCGGCATTCCGATCCTCTTCTCCAGCAGGGCCATGCTGCGCGAGACCGAAGGCTGCGACTTGCCGAGCTCATCCGCGCCTTCGGTCAAGCCGCCCTTTTCGACGATCGCCGCCAAGATCTCGAGATGCTCGCTGTCTATTTTCATAACCAAAAGCAATATAATATTCCGATCATCCGATCAATATCTCCGTTTGATTACGCTATTGTGATTTCCAGTCTTCACAGGAGGGAGGAGCCTTTGTCTTTTTTTCGCGAGCAATTCACCGCGCGCAGCGCGGCCGTGCGCGTTCGTTTCGGCGCCGGCGTGCGCAAATGCCTCGCCGAGGAGCTGGAGACGCTGGGCGCGCGCCGCGCATTAATCCTGACGACGCCCCAGCAGGCGGACCTGGCCGATGCCTTTGCCGAATACTGCGGAGCGCGCGCCGCCGGCGCCTATACCAATGCGACGATGCACACGCCGGTCGACGTCTCGGATGAGGCGGCCAGCCGCGCCGCGGAGCTGGGCGCGGATATGCTCGTTTCCGTCGGCGGCGGCTCGACGATCGGGCTCGGCAAGGCGATCGCTCTCAGAACCGGCCTGCCCCAGATCGTCGTGCCGACCACTTATGCCGGATCGGAGGCGACGCCCATTCTCGGCCAGACCGAAAATGGCCTGAAGACCACCCAGACCAATGCGAAGGTGCAGCCCGGCACCATTCTTTACGACGCGGAACTGGTCACGACCCTGCCGGTCGAGATGACGGTCACCTCCGCGCTCAACGCAATGGCGCACGCTGCCGAAGGGCTCTACGCGCGTGACCGCTCCCCCCTTTCCTCGCTGATGGCCGTCGAGGGATTGCGCGCCTTCCGCGACAGTCTGCCGAACGTTCTGGCCGCACCGACCGATGTGGCTTCGCGCGGGGAAACCCTCTACGGGGCATGGCTTTGCGGCACGGTGCTGGGACAGGTGGGCATGGCGCTGCATCACAAGCTCTGCCACACGCTGGGCGGAAGCTTCAACCTGCCCCACGCGGAGACGCATGCGATCATCCTGCCGCATGCCCTGGCCTATAATGCTGTCGCCGTGCCAGAACTGCTGGCGCCGGCGGCAGAGCTTTTCGGCGACGACAATCCGGGCAGGGGACTTTATCGCTTTGCCAGGGAGATCGGCGCCCCTCTGGCCCTGCGCGATCTGGGGATGAGCGAGGCCGATCTCGACAAGGCGGCGGAACTGGCTGTCGCCAATGCCTACTGGAACCCGCGTCCTGTTGAACGGGACGCGATCCGGGCACTGCTGCAGGCGGCCTGGAGCGGGGACATGCCGGCCTTTTAATATTTCGGCGGCATTGTCCGCCTTGTTCTGTTCTTGGGAGGAGACCTTATGCCAGACATCACCACCGATGTATTGATCATTGGCACCGGCCCTGCGGGCTCGGCCACCGCCGCCTTGCTTTCGACCTACGGCATCGAAAACATGGCGGTGAACCGCTATCGCTGGCTTGCCAACACGCCGCGCGCGCATATCACCAATCAGCGCGCCATGGAGGTGCTGCGCGACCTCGGTCGCGAGGTCGAGGACGAAGCCTATCTGTTCGCCACCCACCAGGCCTTGATGGGCGAGAATATCTTCTGCGAAAGCCTTGCCGGCGAGGAAATCGGCCGGATGAAGGCCTGGGGCAATCACCCGCTCTCCAAGGCCGAGCATCTCATGTCTTCGCCCACGAAGATGAACGACCTGCCGCAGACCTTCATGGAACCGCTGCTGTTCAAAACCGCATGCGCGCGCGGAACCCAGGCGCGGATGTCGACGGAATACCTGCGCCACCAGCAGGACGCCGACGGCGTCACCACAACCTGTCTGGACCGGCTGACGCAAAAGGAATTCACCATCCGCTCGAAATATCTGATCGGCGCGGATGGCGGCAAGTCCCTGGTCGCGGAGCATGAAAACCTGCCCTTCGAGGGCAGGATGGGCGTCGGCGGCTCGATGAACATCCTGTTCAAGGCCGATCTGACGAAATATGTCGCCCATCGCCCGTCCGTGCTTTACTGGGTGATGCAGCCGGGCGCCGATGTCGGCGGCATCGGCATGGGTCTGGTCCGCATGGTGCGGCCATGGAACGAATGGCTGATCGTCTGGGGTTACGACATCAACGGTCCCGAGCCCGAGGTTACGCCGGAGTTCGCCACCGGCGTCGCGCGGCAGCTGATCGGCGATCCGGATCTTGAGATCGAGCTCCTCTCGGCCAACACGTGGACGGTGAACAATTTCTACGCCACGAAAACGGCGAGCGGGCGCGTGTTCTGCATGGGCGACGCAATTCACCGCCACCCGCCCTCGAACGGACTTGGGTCCAACACCTCGATCCAGGATGCCTTCAACCTCGCCTGGAAACTGGCGATGGTTCTGAAGGGGCAGGCGGGCGAGCATCTGCTCGACAGCTACGACGCCGAGCGGGCGCCCGTCGCCAAGCAGATCGTCACCCGGGCAAACCAGTCGATCGCCGAAACCGGCCCGATCTTCGCAGCCCTCGGCATGGCCGAAGGGGTG
>NZ_CFHTCS010000184.1:0-8662 GCF_984369615.1 Martelella sp.
AGAAGAACGAGGCGTTCCACTTGTCGAGGCCGCGCTGGATGATGCCGTAGAACATCTCGTTCTCGCTCGGCATGATCTCATAGGTCCTCAGATTGCGCTCCAGCGGATCCGGGTTGATGAAGAAGTGCGGGGTCTGGACGAGGAAGAGCTTGGGATCCTCGAGGAAATATCCCACCGTCTCCTGCAGGAAATCATTGGTCGGCGCGTGGTCGGCGTCGAATACCACGATCAGGTCGCCCGTGGTGTATTGCAGCGCGTGGTTCATGTTGCCGGCCTTGGCGTGCTCGTTGCGCGGCCGGGTGATATAGCCGACGCCGAGCTCGGCGCAGATCTGCCGGAGCTCGCGATGACGCGTCTGCGCGAGGCTTGCCTCCACAAGGTTCTTGGAATTGCGCTTCTGCTCGGACCCGCCGTCGTCGAGAAGGTAGACCTTCAGCTTCTCCGGCGGATAGTCCATCGCCTTTGCGGCCGCCAGCGTGTTGGAAAGAAGCGTTGCATCCTCGTTATAGGAAGGGACGTAGACATCGACATAGGGCAGGTCGCCCTCGAGCTTGCCCCAGCGCGGACGCACCGGCAGCGGAAAGGAGACCACGAACAGGCTGAGCGCCAGCATGCAGACCGAGAACATTTCGGCGCAATAAAGCAGGACGCCCGGGATGAAATTCTGCAATTCGGTGATCGGCGGCAGGGTGCTGGTGGTGCGCCAGAAAACATAGCGCAACACGATCGAGGTGCCGAAAGCGAGCGCGATCAGCCGCCAGTTGCCCTCCGCATGCATCTGCTTGAGCACCATCATGACAGCGACGGCGACGACGCTGACGACGATCTGGGTGCGCAGGTCGATCGGCAGGGTGACGAGACCCAGGACGAAGATCGACGTGATCATCCAGGCGATGACGATTGCGGCCCTACGCATCAGGCGACACCCTTCCTAAAGGCTGGCATGGACTTCTTTCCACCCTAGGGCAAAGAACCCTAAGAATTGTTTTCCGTCGCGCCTTTTTTCCGGAAAATGACGGTGCGCGGCCCGGCCAGCCGGTTCCGTACCTCAATGAAAGCTGTCTGCGCAAGTTATCACCTGAAGGCACCCTTTCGTTTCTTGTGCGCCACTATGCACGCAACCCCGTCGCGGTCCAACCCGCACGGAACCTTGTTCGCCCGTGCGCGCGGCATTCGAAGCGCGCCTATTCGCAGCTCACGGTCGTCGAGCCGGGCAGAAGACGGCAGGGCGGTGACGGCACGGAGCGCGTGGCGGACGCAGGTGCGCGGGTGACGGCCGCAGGCGTGGCAGACCCGGCAGACGCGGCCGGGCGCGCCGGCACGGGAATGGAGCGCGTGGCGGCCGGCGCCACGGCGGAAGAGGCCGCGGGCGCGGCGGCCGGCGCCGCGGAGGCTGCAGGCGTCTGGCGGCCGGGCGTCGGCAAGGAAGAGCTCGTTGTCGGCAGAGCGCCGGGCCGCGCCGTGACGGAAGAGGGCGAAAGTCCCGGCGCCGGCGGAACGTTGACATAACCGCCCGACGGCAGGCTTCCGGGAGGAAGACGCACGACATCGACGCTGATCTCATCCCCGGTCGCCGTCGGAGCGGCCGTACGGGCCGTCGTCGTGGTGCGGGTCCGCGTCGTCGTCGTTGAACGGGAGGTCGAGCCCGGCAGGACCTTTTCGGTATCGGCGACGCGTTCGGCGCGGTCGTCATAGGCCCGGCGGGGATAGACCGGCGCGCCGGTCTCGCCAAGGAGCGGCGGCGGAGAGGCCTGTTCGCCATAGGGGTTCCAACCATAGGCCTCGACGGCCGCATTGACGGTATAGCCATACATGATGCCGAGCAGATCGTCCTCGCTGGCGCCGCTCTCGCAGAAACGAAGCCTGATCTGGATCGTGCCGGCCTGGCCGAAGGCGGCGCGCGTGT
The DNA here is from genome assembly GCF_984369615.1 of Martelella sp. Lineage (NCBI taxonomy): Bacteria > Pseudomonadati > Pseudomonadota > Alphaproteobacteria > Hyphomicrobiales > Aurantimonadaceae > Martelella > Martelella sp. The sequence continues at coordinate 1,907 of NZ_CFHTCS010000184.1, forward strand.
CGCGCCCGGGCCTGATCTGCTGCCAGCCATAAATGCAAAGATCGTCGCCGCGCCCGTAACCGAAGGCATAGCCGAACGGACCGTAATTGTTCTGCACGTAATAAGGCGACTGCACCATCTTCACGCCCGGCAGTTCCTCGCGCATCTCCTCATCGACTCGCAGATCGGTCACCGAGCGATAGTCGAGCGACCGGCCGTTCATCGGAGAATAGTTGCGGGTGCCGAAGAAGACGGCGTTGATATAGTTCTGGCCCGGGGTGCGCGCGTCGGTGCGCAACAGGATGCGCTGGTCGATGGCGTTCGAATACTGCGTTTCCAGAACGGAGATGATTGCCGGCCCGCCCGGCGGCGGCATGACCACCGCTTCCTCGGGCATGAGATTGCGCACATTCGACGTATAGGGCATGAGATTGCCGGCGCAGCCCGCGAGCAAGCCTACCCCAATGAGGGCCAGAGCCGTGCGGCATCCGGTCCTGATCTGATAGGCAATCGCGTTCATCATGGTACGGCACACCTCGGCTTCGGCGCGAGGCAGGCGGTTGCTGGACCTCATCGCGCAGGATTTCCCAATCATGTTTTTCAGATTTAGGTAAACAAACGACTAACAAACCGGTTCAGCTTTAGCGGGCGCCGACGCATGAAAAACCACATTTCACGCCCAAATACGGCAAGCTGTCTCGATTTTTAATATTTCTTAACGACAATATGGATTTGTAGTGCCCTAAGCTGTGCTCATCGGCGGGAACGCTTTATGCCGGACCTTTCTGCCGCAGTCGTAATCGGGCGCGACCGGCGAAGAACGGTCGTTCCGGGAAGGATTTGGAACAGCGGGCAATGATGAACGGGCGTGGTTGCGGGTCTTGGCGACCGTGTGCTTGGCCGGAGTAAGGATGTTATGAGACTGACTTATATTGCACTGACCGCCGGCGCGATCGCCCTGATCGGTGCAATCGGCATGAGCGGCCCCGGCCGGGAACTGCCCCTGACAAGGGCCAAGGCCCAGTCTGCCGACGGCTTCCAGCAGGCCTACGACCAGATCGTCGAAAACGACACGCCCGCCGCCGCCCCGCCCGAGCCGCGCTTTACCCCCGTCACAGAGGCGCAGGCCCAGGAGCCGTCCGAAAACCTCAGAAATCTTTCCAGCAACGCGCAGCCGCCGCAGGGCGACGCCGTCACCGAGATCACGCGCGGCCAGACCGAGACGGCCCCGCCGCAGGAACCGGCAACGCCGGCGGTGGATGAGAGCGCGCTTCGTTACTTTGCCCAGCAGGGGGACCTGCAACGGCTGCAGGCCGAAATCTCGCGCCTGCGCTCGCTCTACCCCAACTGGACGCCGCCGGCCAATCCTCTGGCCGTCGAGGACGGCGAGGACGAGCAGCTGAACGCCATGTGGGCGGCCTATGCCAAGGGCGACTACGCCGAGGTTCACCAGTTGATCCGGGACCGCAGGGCCGAAGAGCCAGACTGGTCGCCGCCGGCCGACCTCGTCAACCGCCTGCACATCGCCGAGACCCGGTCCAAGCTGCTCGCCGCGGCAGAAGACGGGAATTGGGAGGACGTCATCGACTACGCCTCCCAGGCGCCGAGCCTTCTGACCTGCGCCGAGATCAACGTTCTCTGGCAGGTCGGCGAGGCCTTCGCCCAGACCGACAAGCTCTCGCGGGCCATGGATGCCTACACCTATATCCTGAAAAACTGCGACAACCCGGAAGAGCGCCTGGCCACCATGCAGAAGGCCATGGCCTTCATGCCCTATGACGACATGAAGACCCTTCTGGGCTTCGAGCGCCAGGACGATGACGGCAAGGGCGAGTTCCAGGAAATCCGCGACGCATTGCTGCGCGACCGCTTCGCCCAGGCGGGAGAAGACAAGACGATCGTGGTCTCCCCCGATGACCTCGCCCATATGGAAAAGCTTGCCAATGACAGCCAGGATGCCAAGGATAGCGAACTCCTGGCCTGGTACTTCCTCGTGCGCGGCAGCGAGTCCGCTGCGGAGGAATGGTTCCGCAAGGCGCGATCGGAAGAGGATTCGGCCGAGATTTCGCAAGGCCTCGCCCTGATCCTGATCGAGCAGGACAATGCCGAGGAAGCCGAGGCGGTGATGTATCCCTGGCGCAATGATTCTGCCGAGGCGATGGACACCTATCTGAACGCCGTCGTCAACATGCTCGGCCGCATTCCGCGCAAGGACTACAGCCAGGAGGTGCTCTCGCGCATGGCCGACGTCGTCACCGAGGCCAAGAGCATGACCGCGGCCCAGCAGTTCGGCTGGTATTCAAACGACTACGGCGATCCGCTGGCGGCCCTGCAATGGTTCGAGGCGGCCCTTTCGTGGGAGCCCGATTACGAGCCGGCGGCCTATGGCGTGACCCTGATGCTCAACAGGATGAACTACAAGCCCGGCGTCTACCTGATGCAGCGCATCTGGGCCCCCTATTCGGAGCGCATCGCCTGGCTGAACGATCCGAACGCCCCGGTCACCACGATCGAAAACGTGATGGCGACCGTGTTCGAACTGACGGCGCTCGAGCAAACGGACGGCACGACGCGCACCGTCGCGGTTCCCGTTGCCGAAATCGACCTTTCCACCGGCCAGCAGACGCCGCTCGGCGCCGCCGCTCCGGCGCCCGGCGCGCCGGGCCAGACCGGAACGGGCGTTTCGCTGACGGCCCCGCTTTACGGGCCCGGCATGCAGCCGCTCGCAGGCGCGGACGCCGAGACCGCGCCGGTCAATTACGTGCCGGAATATTACGAGTATTATTACGGCAACGCCGCAGCAGGAACGCCGCCGATCGCCGGCGACGGCACGGCGGCCTCGCGCATGCGCGCGATAGAGCGACTGACCATACCGCGCTCCATGATCCAGACGGACCCGATCACCGGCGTTCAGACCGTCACGGTGCTGAACTCCGCGCTCGAGCCCGAGCAGACCCGTTTTAACGTCTCCGCGGCCCAGGTGCAGGCCGCGTTCTACACAACCGGTCAGCCTTCGGACAAGACCGTGATCTACCGCTTCGACGAGCAGGCCTATATCAACCGCGACTATCTGAGACAGTTCGAGATCACCTATTACCTCAATCAGGCAAACGCTGCCGGTGACAATGTCACCATCTCGACCCTGCCGGCGGGCACGCAACTGCCTGCGGGGACGCAGGTCGCAACCGCAACGCCGGCAGCCACGACACGCACGGCAGCGCCTGCGACAACGACGACGCGGCGAACGACCACATCGTCATCCTCGTCCGGGGGGAGCTGCTGGAGCGGCCGATCCGCCGTAGGGCTTTCGCCCGACGCGGCGCTCAGGCAGGGCTGGTGCCTGATGGACATGGAACGGCCGATGGAAGCCGCGCGCGCCTTCGAGACGGCGCTCGGCTCCAGCTCGGCGAAGAACCGCGAAGAAGCCGCCTACGGCCAGTCGCTTGCCTATCTGCGCATGGGCCTGACCAGCAAGGCCGCCGTCGCCGCCGCCGAAGAGCCGCTGAGTTCGGAGCGGCAGCTCAACCTGCAGGTCCAGATCCTAACGAAGCGCGCGATCGCCGCCTATCAGGGCGGTCACTACCAGGATGCGCTGCTCATCCTCAACCAGCGCAGCCAGCTTGCGCCGGAAGAGACCGGTCTGATGGTCATCCGAGGCTACGCCTATTATAATCTCGGACGCTATTTTGACGCGCAGAAAGTGTTCGAGGCGCTGGCCGAAATGGGGAACCGCAAGGGTATGGAAGGCATCGCCCTCGTGCGCGGCCAGCTTGGCCTGCCGGGCAGCAACTAGAGCGCCGTGCTTCCATTCGGATGCACAAAGGACGCTCTAACCTATTGAATCTACGCATCGTGCTTTCGTCCGGCCCCGAGCCCTGTCTGGTGACCGAAGCTGTGCACGGCAGCGGGCAGGAACAAAACACGGGGCAAAACCATCCGCAGAAAAACAGGCAACGGCGCGCGGGGGCGCTGCCTGCCTCCTCGGACCACGACCGACGAAAACGCCGCCGTTGCGGACAGATCGGACGGTCGTCCTGTCAGTCTCGGACGAGACCGACCTACCTGAAGCCCGCCTTCGGAACGAACGCCGTAAAGCGCCTTGTTATTCTCCGGCCTTCCCGTCCAGCTTCGCCTCGAGCGCGTCGATACGGGCACGCAGCGCGTCATTCTCGTCGCGCGCCTTGATCGCCATGTCGCGCACGGCGTCGAATTCCTCGCGCTGGACGACGTCCATGCTGTTCAGCCAGCGTTCCACCTGCGCCTTGACCGCCGTTTCAAGGTCTTTCCCGGCACTTTGAACCGAGCCGGCGGCATCGGTCATCAGTTTCGCCAGATCATCGAGGATGCGCGTGGTGCCGGATGTCATGTCGGTTTCTCCTTGGAAAATGCCCTAACGCACCATCTGCGGTGCTTTCCTCTGAGGTAGTGGGCCCGCGCTGAAGGCGCAAGTCCGATCGCGGCGAATCTGCATGCACCCTGGCCGCGGGCAAGCTTGACCGCGCCGGATTATGTCGCCATCTTCGCGCCGACCATAGAGGAATTAACGCCTTGCTGCCAGACCATATCATGCTCGCCGCCATGCCCTTCCCCGCCATCGATCCGGTGGCGGTGCGCCTCGGCCCCCTGCAGGTCCACTGGTACGGACTTGCCTATGTCGCGGGCATTCTGCTCGGCTGGCTTTATGCCCGCTGGCTTTTGAGGAAGGACGCGCTCTGGCCCGGCGGCCGGCGGCCGATGACGCTCGCGAAGCTCGACGACTTCATCACCTGGTCGGTGCTGGCGATCATCGTCGGCGGGAGGCTGGGCTATGCGCTTTTTTACGCCCCCGGCTTCTTCCTGTCCCATCCACTGGCGCTCTTCAAGGTCTGGGACGGCGGCATGTCCTTCCACGGCGGACTGCTCGGCATGATCGTCGCGATGATCGTCTTTTCGCGCAGACACGACATCAACACCTGGTCGCTGCTTGACCTGGTCGCGACGGTGACGCCGGTCGGCCTGTTCTTCGGGCGCATCGCCAATTTCATCAATGCGGAACTCTGGGGACGATCAAGCGACGTTCCCTGGGCGATGGTCTTTCCCGGCGCCGGACCGCTGCCGCGCCACCCGAGCCAGCTCTACGAGGCCGGCCTCGAAGGCCTTCTGACGCTTGTCATACTCTTCATCGCGACACAGGCCTTTCTGACGCTGAAGCGTCCGGGCCTGACCGGCAGCCTCTTCATCTGCCTTTATGCCCTGTCGCGCATCTTCGTTGAACTCTTCCGCGAGCCGGATCCGCAGATCGGCTATCTCTTCGGCGGCTGGTTGACCATGGGCATGGTGCTGTCCCTGCCCATGCTGCTCGTCGGGCTCTGGGGCATCTGGTATTCCGGCCGCATGGCGGCGCGGAACGGCGCGGGCAAGGCATCGTGACGACGAGGCTCGCCGGCAAGATCCGGACGATCATCGAGACCGGCGGCCCGATGCCGGTCAGCACCTATTTCAACATCTGCCTCGCCGATCCCGATCATGGCTACTACATCACCCGCGACCCGCTTGGGCGCAGCGGCGACTTCACCACCGCGCCCGAAATTTCCCAGTTGTTCGGCGAACTCGTCGGCATTTTCCTGATCCAGGCCTGGCAGCGTCACGGCCGGCCGCCGGAGACGGTGCTGATCGAAGGCGGACCGGGACGCGGCACGATGATGGCGGACATCCTGAATGTCATTTTGAAGCTGGCCCCCGATCTCTATTCGGCGCTTGTCGTCGCCTTGATGGAGACGAGCCCCGCGCTCCGCGCGCGCCAGGCCGAAAGGCTTGAGCGATACGGCGACAAGATCTGCTGGATCGACGGTCTTGCCGAAGCGCCGGAAGGCTTTACCCTGTTCGTCGCCAATGAACTGTTCGACGCCATCGCGCCGCGCCAGTTCGTCAAGGCCAGGTCCGGTCTGTTCGAGCGCGTGGTCACGCTCGACGATGACGGCGCGCTTTGCTTCGGCATATCGCCGGCCAGGCTCGATCCGGCCGCCCTTCCGCCGGACTGGCGGGCGCAGCCCGACGGCGCGATCTTCGAGACCGCGCCGGCGCGCGAGGCGCTGATGGCGCAACTCGCCGAGAGGCTGAAGGCCGGGGGCGGCAGCGCGCTGATCATCGATTACGGGCATCTGACAAGCGGCTTCGGCGACACGCTGCAGGCAATCCGCAACCACGCCTTTGATCCGCCCCTGGCGCATCCCGGCGAGGCGGACCTGACAAGCCATGTGGATTTTGCCGCCCTTGCCGCTGTCGCCCGGCAGGAAGGGCTTCATGTTCATCCGATGATGATGCAGGGCGCTTTTCTGGCAGGACTTGGTCTTGGTCCTCGCGCATCCGCCCTTGGCCGCGGCAAGGACCTCGTCACCCAGCAGCAGATCGTCGCAGCCGCGCGCCGGCTGGCTGGTGACAAACAAGGAGAAATGGGTAATCTTTTCAAAGTATTATGCGTCTCCAACCGACCGTTGCCGCTCTTGCCCTTTGACGGCGAGGATTGACAAATGCGCTTCGCGCGCACCACCATCCGCCCAAACGCGAGACAGGATAGCCCGATGCTCCAGCCCGGCCATACAGCCGAGACCGCCGCAGACCTTACCCCGGTTCAAAGCCCGCTCCTTGGCGCAAGGCTTGCCGGCACGTCGGTGCGTCACGGTTTTTTCACGCGCCGGGGCGGCCTATCCTCCGGCATCTACGAGAGCCTCAATTGTGGCGCGGGTTCGGACGACCGGGCTGAAAACGTTTCGAAAAACCGCGCCCGCGTCGCCGGCT
>NZ_CFHTCS010000185.1:0-8580 GCF_984369615.1 Martelella sp.
CGCGGCAAAGGGCTCGTCGAGCAGCAGGACCGGGCGATTGCGCACAAGCGCGCGGGCAAAGGCGGCGCGCTGGCGCTCCCCGCCGGAAAGCGAGGCGGGCATGCGGCTTTCAAAACCCTCAAGGCCGACGCGGGCAAGGGCATGGCTGATCTTTTGCCTGTCGTTTCGGTCAAGCCTGAGACGCGCATTCAGCCCGAGGCCGGTATTGGTGAAGATATCGAGATGGGCAAAGAGATTGTTTTCCTGAAACACGACCGTGACCGGGCGCTTTGCCACATGCAGGCCATTCATCGCCGCGCCGCCGATAACGACGCGCCCGCTGTCGGGTTTTTCAAAGCCGGCGATCAGGTTCAAAAGCGTGGTCTTGCCGGAGCCGGAGCGGCCGGTCACCGCCGTCACGCGGCCGCCGGCGATTTCGCCGCTGAAGCGGAAATTCTTGTCGCCGAGGGCAAGAGCCGCGGAGTCCAGAACGATTGAGGGAGATTGCGTCACGTCTGTCCTCTTCCAGCGTTTCGGGGCGCGCGCGTGCCGGCGATCATCAGCACGAGGCAAAGCGCGCCCAGGATCAGTGCCAGCCCGTTCGCATCGTCCGTACGATAGCTGCCGAGCCGGCTGTAGAGCAGCCAGGGCAGGGTGGTCAGCTGATCGCCGCCGAAGAGGGCGACTGCGCCGAGATCGCCGAGCGACAGCGCCATGGCAAAGGCCAGCGCCGTCAGCACGGGTCTCCTCAGACCCGGCCAGTCAACGATCCGCAAGCGGGCAAGGCCGGAAAGCCCGAGGCTTGCGGCAAGTCGGGCGGTGCGGGACCGATGGACGGCAAAGGCCGGCTGCAGCACGCGCAGCACGAAGGGCAGCGCCATCAGCGCGTTGATCGCGGCGACGATCACAGGCGCTGCGGCATCGGTCAGCCCGAAGGGGCGCAACAGCAGAAACCAGCCGGTGCCCAGCACGATCGGCGGCACCAGAAGCACAAGCGAGCCCATGGCCGACATGGCGCCGGCGCTGCCGCGATAAAAGGGTCCGGGGTCCCTCAAGGTTCGGATTGCCCCGATGGCCGTAATGAAGGAAAGCGCCACGGCGAGCGCGGTCAGCGCCGCCGACAGGGCAATGGCGAGGCTGGTCGCCGTCGCCCTGAGGAAGACGGGTTCGACGAGCAAACCGATCAGACCGGCGCCTGCGCCCTTCACCACGATGATGGCGAGCGGCAGGATAAGCCAAAGCGTGAAAAGCGCGATCAAAGCGAAATCGAAGCCGCGCGACAGCCGATGGTCCGCATCGGGCCGGCGGCCGGCCTCGCTGCTGGCGCTTGTTCCCGGATCGCCGGCGCGCGGCAGGAAGGCAAGGGCAGCAAGGACCAGCGCTGTCAGCACGATCTGCAGGCCGGAAAGAGCGACGGCACGGGCGGGATTGAAATCGAACCGCAGCGCCTGGTAGATCGCAACCTCGATCGTGGTCGCCGCCGGCCCGCCGCCGAGGATCAGCACCAGCGTGAACGAGGTGGCGCACAGCATGAAGATGAGGCCGGCCACGCCCGCGATCAGCGGCGCGATCACCGGCCATTCGATCAGGCGGAACACGCTGCGCTGCGGCATGGCGAGCATCGCCGCAGTCTTGAAATATTCCTGCGGCACGCGTTCAAGCCCCGCCAGAATGAGGCGGGCGGCAAGCGGCAGGTTGAAATAGACATGGGCGATCAGAATGCCCTGCAGGCCATAGATCTGCAGCGGGCGACCGAGCGCCGCCAGATCCAGCATATCGTTGAACAGGCCCTGCCGTCCCCAGATGCCGATAATGCCGAGCGCGCCGATCAACACCGGAAGTCCGAGCGGCACGGCCATGAGTCGGACGATCCAGATGCGACCGGGAAACAGCGGACGCCTTGCCATGGCAAGCGCTACGGGGATGGCCAGAGCGACGGAGATCAGCGTTGACAGGCAAGCCTGATAGAGTGTGAAGCGCAGGATGCGCCAGACATAGGGCTCGTCCAGGACCGCCGCCGCATCGGCAAGCCGTCCGAACCCGGCAAGCGCCGCGACTGCCACGGCAATGAAGCCGAGAACGGCGAGAAGGGCGGCGAGGCCGGCGGAAAGATTGCGGCGGAACTCCGCCCCTGTCAGATACACGGCTGCGGTTCCGTCACCGCGCGCTCATGGCGTTCAGCCATTCATCGATCCAGGCCTGCCGGTTTTCCGCAACCACGTCGGGGGCAAACTGCAGGGTCTTGTCCGGCGTGACTGCGTTTTGAAACGCTGCGGGCAGGGGATCGGATGTCTGCGCCACGGGCATCATCCAGTTATGCGTCGGGATCGCGTCCTGAAAGCCGGGCGTCAGGATAAATTCGAGGAAGGACTTTGCCAGCGCCGGGTCCTCGGCCATCTCCGTCATGCCGGCGACCTCGATCTGGATATAGAGCCCGTCTTCGATATCGGCCGCCTTGTAGCGGTCGGTCTCCTCGGCAATCTGGTGATAGGCGGGCGAGGTGGTGTAGGACAGCACCATCGGCGCCTCGCCGCTGGTGAAGAGACCGTAGGCCTCGGACCAGCCGGGCGCGACCGTCAGAATGCGCTTTGAAAGCGTCTCCCACGTTGCCGCCGCCTCGTCGCCGTAGACTGCCTTCATCCACAACAGCATGCCAAGCCCCGGGGTGGAGGTACGCGGATCCTCGATAACGATTTTTTCGCCGCTCGGTCCGTTGACGAGGTCATCGAGCGTTGTCGGCGGGGTTTCGATACTCTCGCTGTCGTAGACGATGTCGAAATAGCCGTAGTCGAAGGGCACGAAAATATCGTCGTCAAAGCCGCCGGGAATGGCGAGGTTTTCGGTCGAGACCCCCGATGCGGCAAAAAGTCCCGTCTCCTTCGCCTCGTGGATCAGGTTGTTGTCGAGGCCGAGCACGATATCGGCCGGGCTCGTGCGGCCCTCGAGCTTCAGCCGGTTCAGGAGCGCCACGCCATCCTCCGCGCCGACGAATTTCACGGTGCAGCCGCATCGGGCCTCGAAGGCGTCTTTTACCAGCGGCCCCGGGCCCCATTCCGTGTTGAAGCTTTCATAGGTATAGACGGTCAGCACCCTGGCGTCCTGGGCATGGGCTGCGCCGGCAGCCCCGATTGCCAGTGCCGTAACCGCAATTTTCAGATGGTGAGCTGACATGACGCCTCCTTCGTGCTGTCGCAATCAACAAGGGAAAAGGGCGTCTTCTGGTTCACGCGTCTAATCCCTCCGCCGGTTTTAGCCGGATCAGGTTCCTCGGGTTGGTGTTCACCTCTCAGCGGTTGACGCAAGGATCAGCGTTCCGCACCCCGTTAGAGCTTTCCGACACCTATCGCGGGCGGGCCGCGAATTCAAGGGCTCCGGCCTATTTGAAATAGTCGGCGAAAGTGACTAGGTATGGGGCACATCCGGATTTCCGGATGTGCCCGCCAGTCGTCATGCAGGAAAGCGTGTCGGCTCAATCCTCTGCAGCGCGCGAAAATGACCTTGTACGCGCTTCAGGAAAGAGAAACGGCGCTACGGCGCGGGCCGGGCATTTGCCTGTCTTTCGCTGTCGCGCTCGGTGTTCAAGGAAGGAGCACACGAAATGGCAGAAGCAAAGAGCGGGGACACCGTTCGTATTCACTATACCGGAACGCTCAACGACGGTTCGACCTTCGATTCCTCCGAGGGTCGCCAGCCGCTGGAGTTCACCGTCGGCGCCGGCCAGATCATTCCCGGACTCGACCGCGAGATCGCCGGCATGACTGTCGGCGACAACCGTCAGGTTCAGGTTCCCTCCGACGAGGCCTATGGGCCGCATGATCCGCAGAAGGTACAGGTCGTGCCGCGTTCGGCCATGCCGGCGGAGGTTGACGTGGCGCCCGGCATGCAGCTGCAGGCCCGCACGCCCGACGGCCAGACCGTGCCGTTGATCGTTACCAAGGTCGAGGAAGAGCAGGTCACCGTCGACGCCAACCATCCGCTCGCCGGACAGGATCTGAACTTTGCCATCGAACTCGTCGAAATCGTGAAAGCCGCCTGATAAAAAAGGCGTTTTTCGGCAGCGCCGCCATCTTGACGTCGCCCTCCGGACGGTCGAAAATATTGCGGCGCGAAGAAGGCATATTGCCATGATCTTGCCATTCTTTGGTTGAATGGCTGCCTTATAAATGGGGCTGGAATGCAACGCGGCGTTCCAGCCCCTTTTGGTGCGCGCAAGAATGGGCCCTATCTGTTAACGCATGGAAACTTGCATTGGTTTTTTGCCTGGACGTGGAACCGAACCGGCGCTCCGCCGTTACGGACTCGTCCGCGCGTGCCGCGAAGGCAACTTCCGCGCTGTTTCGGGACAAGGGTCGACCTTTCCAAAGAAGACGTTTCGGCGCTGGATTTGGTGCCATGCAACATTGCGGAAGCTTCTTTTTCAACCGACGGGAATTTGAATGAAAAGACGTTTTTTTCTGGCGCAAACGGCGGTCGGCGCGCTGGCTTTTTCCGGCTTTGCAGGGCGCGCATTCGGGCAGGACGCAGCCGTCGAACCCGCCAAGGTGCCGGACCAGAACGACGCCGTACAGGCGGAGGCGCCGTCGCCGGACGCCTTTACCTTCGATACGCTGACGGCCCGAATGAAGGCGCGCGCCGCCAAACCGTATCAGGAACCGGTACAGAATGTCCCCGCGCCGTTCGAAGCGCTCCATTACGACGACTACCGCGCGGTCCGCTACGATCCGAACAAAGCGATCTGGCGGGACCAGTCGGATTTCCAGTTGCAGGCCTTTTCGCTCGGCTGGTTGTTCAAGACACCGGTCGAGATCTACGAGGTTGCCAACGGCAAGGCTGAGAAACTGGTGTTCTCGGCCAGTGACTTTATTTTTCGCGCGCCGCTTGACGCCGAGCAGTTCAAGGATGTCGAACTGCCCGGCGTTGCCGGTTTCCGCATCAATTATCCGCTGAACCGGTCAGACATTTCCGACGAACTGATCTCGTTTCTCGGTTCGTCCTATTTCCGCGCGCTCGGCCAGGGCAATCTCTACGGGCTTTCGGCGCGCGGGCTGGCAATCAACACCGCGACGAACGAAGGCGAAGAGTTTCCGCGGTTCTCCGCCTTCTACATCGTCCGGCCGGCAGCCGAGGGCGAGAAGATCACCGTTTTCGCCGAACTCGACGGTCCGAGCGTGGCCGGCGCCTACCGGTTCGTGATCACGCCCGGCAAGAACACGCGCATGGATGTGACGGCGCGGCTGTTTTTCCGGAACGATATCGCCCGTCTCGGCGTTGCTCCCATGACGTCGATGTTCCTGTTCGGGCCGGCCAACCACCACGCCTTCGATGACTATCGCGAGCGGGTCCACGACAGCGAGGGTCTGAAGATCGTGCGGGCGGACGGAACCGAGCTGTGGCGCAACCTTCAAAACGCGAAGAAGCTCGCCAATTCCTTCTTCACCGAGACCGATCCGCGCGCCTTCGGGCTTTACCAGCGCCATCGGGATTTCGAGGACTATCAGGATGCCGAGGCCCATTACGAGCGCCGGCCGTCACTGTTGGTCGAGCCGCTCGGCAACTGGGGCAAGGGGTCGATCTCGCTGGTCGAGATCCCGACCGACAAGGAGGTCAACGACAATATCGTGGCCTTCTGGCAACCGGAGGCGCCCGCCAAGGCCGGCGGTTCGGCCGAATATTCCTATCGCCTGACCTGGGGCGCGATCGAGGAGGACCGCGCGCGGATTGCGCGCGTGGTCGACATCCGAAGCGGCGAAGGCGGCGTATCAGGAACTGAGGCCGACGCGGACGTCCGCAAGCTGGTGGTCGATTTCGCCGGCGGCGCGCTCGATGATCTCGGCGGCGGGTCGGAACTTCAGGAGCGCCTGCACATTACCAATGGCGAGATCGTTCATTCGACGGTTTCGGCGATCAGGGGCGAAGGCGTCTGGCGGCTTGCCATCGATGTTCGCCCGGCCGGCGAGGCGCCGGTGGAACTGGTTGGAGCGCTTTCCGACGGCAGCCGCGATCTGAGTGAAATATGGCTTTATCAATGGAGAAGAGGCGATGACCAGCCAGACTGACGGAAACAAGGATATGACCCGGTTTCTCCCCGAAACGGCGCCGCTGCCGATGCCCGACCAGATGATCGAGCGTCCGCGCCGAAAGGGACTGGTGGCGATCCTGCTGTCGCCGGTTCTTGCCTGGCAGCGCCCGCGCGCGGCGCGATCGCTTTCGAAGGGTTAAGGACGGAACGAAAAGGCCAGCACGGGTTTCCGGCGCCGGCGTCAATGCGAGGATGAGCGATGCTGGCTCTCAGGCGAACAATTTCCATTCTGTTTGCGGCTTTCGTGGCGGCGATCGCCTCGCGGCTGGCGATGGACGTGTTCTTCGCCGATGGCACCGACTGGGTGGATTTCGTCAGGATCGCGCTTTGCGCCGCCACGGCCGCCTGGATCGCCTGGGGCGCTTCGCTCGCGCTTGGCGGGCTTTTCGGCGCGCCGATGAGGACGCCGCAGCGCGCAACGCTGTCGGAGGGCGGTCATGCCGCGCGCGTCGCGATCCTGATCCCGGTCTATAACGAGGATCCGCGCGCGACCTTTTCATCCGCCGCAGCCATGGCCGAGAGCCTTCACTCGACCGGACACGCAGATCTTTTCGACATAGCCATCCTGTCTGACACCCGCGACCCCAGGATCGCGGCCGAAGAGGAGGCATGGTTTCTGAGGCTTCATGCGGAGGTCGCTCCGCCCGTTCAGGTCTTCTATCGCCGCCGCACCGATAATTCCGGAAAGAAAGCCGGCAATATCGGCGATTTCGTTCGCCGCCACGGCGCCCGCTACCCGTATATGCTGATCCTGGATGCCGACAGCCTGATGGAAGGCGAGACGATCGTCGAGATGCTGCGCCGCATGGAAGCCGAACCGAAGCTCGGCCTGTTGCAGTCCCTGCCGAAGATCGTCGCCGCCCGCTCGTGGTTCGCCCGCGCGCTGCAGTTTTCGGCCGGCCTGTTCTCGCCGATCTTCACGCGCGGTCTCGCGCGCATGCAGGGCCATGAAGGCCCGTTCTGGGGCCATAACGCAATGGTGCGCACGCAAGCCTTTGCCGAAAGCTGCGGCCTGCCGGCGCTGACCGGCGCGCCGCCCTTCGGCGGACACATCCTCAGCCATGATTATGTCGAGGCGGCGCTTCTGGCGCGCAAGGGATGGATCGTCCGCGTCGACGCCGATCTGGAGGGCTCTTTCGAGGAGGGGCCGCAGAACGTCATCGACTATGCCAAGCGCGACCGCCGCTGGTGCCAGGGCAATCTCCAGCATATCCGTCTTATCCATGCGCCTGGGCTGAAGGGCTGGAACCGTTTCACCTTCGTGCAGGGCGTGATGGCCTATGTCAGCTCGCCGCTGTGGATGGCCTTCATTGCCGCCTCGATCGTCGCGCCTCTGTTCGCCCCGCCGCCGGAATACTTCCCAAGCCCCTATCTGCCAGCGATCTTCCCGCGTGCGGAGACCGCGCTTGCCGTGACGCTGCTCGTCGGCGTCGGCGGCCTGCTGATCGGCCCGAAACTGCTGATCGCACTGCGCTCCGGCGTCACCGGCGAGGCGCGCCGCTTCGGCGGCTTCATCGCCGTATTCGCCTCGACGCTTGCGGAAATCATCTGGTCGTCGATCCTGGCGCCGATCACTCTGATGTACCAGTCGCGATCGGTCATGCAGATCATCTTCGGCATGGACGGCGGCTGGCCGTCATCCGACCGCGAGGGCCATACGATCCGTTACGGGGAGGCCTTCAAGGCGAGCTGGTGGATCGTCCTGACCGGCATCGTCATGCTGACGGGCGCCTTCGTGCTGGCGCCGGCGCTGTTCTGGTGGCTGACGCCGATCGCCGTGCCGCAGATGCTTTCGCCGCTGCTGATCGCGGCCAGCTCCTCGCCGGCGAGCGGCCGCCTTGCCGCGCGTTGCGGCCTGCTTCTCACGCCCGAGGAGCGCGCGCGGCCGGCGGTCATGCTTCTGCGCGATGCGGTGCTCGCACGCTGGGGCCTCCCGGCTGCCGGCGAAGATGCGGCGCGCGAGGCTTTTGCGGGCGAACCGCAGACGGGCAAGGCCGAACCCGCCTATTCGGCCGTTCAGGGATAGCGGATGTGAAAGAGGGAGGAGCGCAAGCCTTCGTGCGGGTGCCATCGGAGAGGAGCCGACGCGATCCGCGCCTCGACGTATTGAGAGGCCTGGCCCTGATCATGATCTTCATCGATCATGTGCCGGAGAACCTGTATTCGTTCTACACCATCCGCATGATCGGCTTTTCCGATGCGGCCGAGGCCTTCGTGCTGATCTCCGGCATCTCGGCCGGGCTTGCCTACAGCCACCGTTTTGCCGGCGCGATGATGAGCACAGCCAGAGTGATCTGGAGGCGGGCGCTGACGATCTACGGCGCGCATGTGCTGTCCACCCTGCTCGCCCTCTTGATGACGGTGCCGGCCGTCTTTGCCTTCGGCCTCTTCGAGTTCGGCGCGACAAACGGTGTCGACTGGGCCTGGCGTCAACCCCTGGCGACCGCCGTCGGCATCTTCGCGATGACCTATCAGGTCAGCTATTTCAACATCCTGCCGCTCTATGTGGTGCTGTTTGCCGC